>JANPDX010000827.1:0-4933 GCA_031431695.1 Dehalococcoidia bacterium | reverse complement strand
CGTCGTGAGGGTATCGCGCGGGCCATAGTTGACCGCGGGTGCGCTGGCGCCCCTGCTGGTTCCAGGCCCCAGGACTTCGGCGGGGCCGTCCGAAGCCGGTTGGTTGTCGTCGTCCATCGTCGCGCGAGTTATGAGCGCGCCAGATGCGAACAGCGCGGCGCCGATGGCCGCCGCGACCAGCCAGGGCAGAGGTTTCCCTGGATTGAAGATGTTGCTCAAAGACACATGATCCTCCATGGAAAAGACTCTTCTCTGGGCCATCTAACGATAGGGGACGTCCGAAAGTTCCCCGGGATCGCAATCAGACAGTCGATTCGGTGGAAAGTTCGGGTTAACTGCTGGCGAACATGCCGTCATCGAGAACACTAAAAAGATCCGACAGGTTCAATTGGAACTCGGACAGAACCGGCGTCGCCTGGATTGTGTCGCCAATCCCGTAGGTCACCTGAGTCTCGAATGGACGATAAGCAGTCAGGGTTCGTTCGTCTGGATCGATGATCCAGGTCAATGGCACGCCCAGTCGCAAATAGAAAGCCAGTTTGTCTGCGATTCGCGCAGGCCGGTCGTCCGGCGAGGAGACTTCAATCGCCAGATCCGGAACGATGTCAACGGGTCCTCTGCGTCTCTGCTCTGGATCACGCGGGAGTCGTTCGCGCCGTATCAGCGAGATGTCCGGCAGATAGGCGCGAGACTCGTCGGTGTCGGCATGCCGAAGGTTGTCGAAAACAATGGCTTCTGCGCTTCGAAGCAGGTATATCGTGAAAAGCCCGATGAGCCGAGGTGTCAAGGCTGCATGATTAAAGGTAGGCATGGGTTTGGGGATGATCCTCCCGCAGACGAACTCCGAGGGCGGCTCCGTCTCGGGCAGTTCGAGGAACTCGCTGAGCGTCATGCTGGTGGCGGTTACCATGGATTCAGTATAGCTCCCGGGTCATGCGTCCGTCCGTCGGGCTGGCTTGTCGAACAGCCAGCCAAGGTCGTGTTCCTCGCCCATGGCCGGCGTCACAACGGCAACGCCGAGATCCTTTTCGATGAGTTCCTTCATAGCCTGGCGAGGAGCGTCATCGCCGTGGGTGAGGTAAATCGCGCGCGGACGAACCGGCTGGGTCGATACCCACCGTATAAGCTCGTCCCGGTCGGCATGGGCGGAGAGGCCGTGAAGGTTCACCACCTGGGCGGCGACGTGAACCGGCTGGCCGTGGACGCGGACGACCCGTTTGCCTTCGGCAAGGTCGCGGCCGCGCGTGCCGAAGGCCTGATAGCCAACCAGTGCGATGAGGTTCTTCGGATCGCCGGCGAGGCGCTTCAAGTGGTGGAGCACTCGGCCACCCGAAAGCATCCCGCTCGCGGAGATGATGATTCGTGGCCCGCCCATTTCGTTGAGTTGGCGCGATTCGGCAACGCTGCGATGGAAACGGACGTTGCTCGGAAAGAGCGAGCTGCGCGATGTGAAGGGGATTCCCTGATCGAGCGATTCGGAGGCGATGTAGTGGTTGTAGATCGAGGTCACATCGGATGCCATGGGCGAGTCCACGTGAATAGGCACCTCGGGGAGGCGTTTCGTGTGAATAAGGTCGCGCAGGATGAGCGCGACAAGTTGCGCCCTGGCCACCGCGAAAGCCGGCACGAGGATGATACCGCCCCGTTCGAGAACCGGGCGAAAGGTCTGCTCGATCTGGTCGTCGATTGACTCATCCCCGTGACCACGGTCGCCGTACGTCGATTCCAGGACGAGGATGTCGCATTCGGGCATTGGGTCCGGGTCGGAATGTAGGGGCGCGCCGTAACGGCCCATGTCGCCGCTAAAGACAATTCGCGCTTCGCCCGCCGGTTGGGTGCTGGTTACTTCAAGGAATGCCGACCCGAGAATATGGCCAGCGTTGAGGAAGCGCGCACTCAATCCTTCGCCAAGTTCGAGAGTCCGCCGGTATTCGACGGTCCGGAAACGGGAGACGGTCCGTTCGACGTCTGCTTCGGTATAGAGCGGGAGGGCAGGGTGGTGGCGGCTGAAGCCCTTGCGGTTCGCGTATTCGGCGTCTTCTTCCTGGATCCGCGCCGAATCCATGAGCAGGATGCGGGTCATTTCGGCGGTGGCAGGGGTGGCGAAAATGTGCCCTCGGAAACCTTCGCGCACCAGTCGCGGCAGCCAGCCAGAGTGGTCGATGTGGGCGTGGGTGAGAAGCACAGCCGATGGGCCGTTTGGCCGAAATGGGGCTGGCAGCCAGTTCAGTTCCCGGAGCCGCTTCTCGCCCTGAAACATGCCGCAATCAACGAGGATCTGCTCTTTGCCGGAGGTTATCAAGTACCTGGAGCCGGTAACCGTCCCGGCCGCGCCGTGGAACGCGATCGAAAGGGTCACTGCGGGGCCCAGCCGGGCTGGCCCGTACCGCGGCGCTGCCATTCGAGGACGAACGGGTTGTGCCGCTTTTCGAACGCGACGGTCGTTTCTTCCATGTGGCCGGGGAGGACGGCGGTGTCTTCGGGCAGGATGAGGAGCTTGTCGCAGATGCTGTTCAGCTCTTGTTCGAGGCTGCCGCCGGGGAGGTCGGTTCGGCCGATGGAGCCGCGAAAAAGGGTGTCGCCGCTGAACAGCATGCCCTCTTCAGCATAGTAACTGACGCTGCCGGGCGTGTGGCCGGGCGTGCCAATGCACCTGAGCCGCAAACCTGCGACTTCGACGATGTCGCCGTCCTTGACGAACGCGTCCGGGTCTGGCGGGCCGTTCGGGATTTGCATGCCCATGCGCTGGGCCATGCCCTTCCAGCCGTTGCGAAGGAGATCGAGGTCGCCTTCATGGAGCAGGAACTTCGCCCCGGTGGCGGCATGCACCCCGAAAACGCCCAGGATGTGGTCGACGTGTGCGTGCGAGTTGGCGATGTACTTGATGCTGACGCCCATGTCGCGGGCGAGGGCGAGGACCTCGTCCGGTTGATCGCCGGGGTCGATGCAGATCGCTTCGCCGGTTCGGCGATTACCAATCACCCAGCAGTTCTCCTGGAACACCCCGACCACAATGCCGCGGACCATCAGTTCGTTTACTACTTCCATGTGAGGATTGTCGATTGGCGATTGATGATTGTCGATTCCCGGGCCTGTCTAACCGGCCCGTAGCCCGATGGTCGGATATAAACGCACGAATGGATTGGCCTATCGCCATCGTGATCGTTGCTCTGGCGGCGACGGCTGCGTTTATTCAGTCGCTTTCCGGTTTCGGTTTTTCGCTGTTCATTGTGCCGTTCCTTGCCATCCTGATAGGGCCCCGAGATACCGTGCTGCTGGCGAACCTGATGTCGGTGTTCTCCACCGGTATCCAGGCGAGAACGCTCAGGCACTCCGCGGAACGCAGGACCGCGGGCATTCTGATGATCGGATCGTGCATTGGCATGCCGTTCGGACTTGCGGTGCTCCTCTGGCTGGATCCGACGGCGTTGAAACTCGCGATTGCGGTGATGGTCATCGCCTCCACGTTGCTTGTGATGCGCGGGGTTTCGCTGCACCGGGCGGGCACGTTCGGAGATCTCGCGGCGGGCGTGACCAGCGGCGTACTCAACACGAGCACGAGTATGTCGGGCCCTCCGGTGGTGCTCTACCTCCAGGGCCGGGGCATGCCCCCCCTGCAATTCCGGGCGACGATCGCCACGTTCTTCTTTGTCACATCGACTATCGCCGTGGTGCTGCTGTTGGCGACCGGCACGGCGAAGCCTTACGTGTTCGCTCTCCTGGGGCTTTCGTTGCCAGCGATGATCGCCGGGCAACGGCTGGGAAACGCCTGTTTCGAAAAAGTCGATATCGTGATTTTCCGGCGGCTCGTGTACGCCGTCCTGCTGGTGAGCGGGACTGTGGCGATCGTTGGCGCGGTAATTTAAGCGCTCCGGCTGGCCGCCACTCGCCCAAGGACCAGTGCCGCGCAGTCGCTGGGTGTCGCTCGCGAACAAGACCCGTGTACGCTACCTGCGCATGCGCTGGCACGACACCCCCGAACTTCCAACGCGCGTTGATTTGCGCGACCCTCAGTACAAGGCGAACCGGCAGCGAAACATCGAACTGGCGGAAGACCTTCGTGCGCGGCTCGATCGCGTGGCATTAGGCGGCGGCGAAGACTACGTCGCGCGGCACCACGATCGCGGCAAGTTGCTCGCCCGTGAACGCATCCAGCGGCTGATTGACCCCGCCACGACGTTCCTTGAGTTCAGCCCGCTCGCGGCCGACGGAGTTTACGACGACGACGTGCCGAGCGGTGGAATTGTTACCGGGATCGGCGTGGTTCACGGGCGCGAGTGCGTGGTCATCGCCAACGACGCGACGGTGAAGGGCGGCACCTATTACCCGCTTACGGTGAAAAAGCACCTTCGCGCCCAGGAAATCGCGGAAGAGAACCATCTTCCCTGCATTTACCTGGTCGACTCGGGTGGGGCGTTCCTTCCGCTCCAGCACGACGTTTTTCCCGATAGGACGCATTTCGGGCGCATCTTCTACAACCAGGCGCGCATGAGCGCGAAGGGCATCTACCAGGTTGCGGCGGTGATGGGTTCGTGTACGGCGGGAGGTGCTTACGTACCGGCGATGAGCGATGAGACGGTGATCGTGCGGGGGACGGGGACGATTTTCCTCGGTGGGCCGCCACTCGTGAAAGCCGCAACAGGTGAAGTAAGCACGGCGGAAGAGCTTGGCGGGGCCGACGTCCACACACGCATCAGCGGGGTGGCCGACCACTTTGCAGAGGACGACGGGGACGCCTTGCGGATCGTCCGCGGCATCATCGAGAGCATCCCGATGAGCCGGAACACGCCGTGGGAGACCACCGAGTCCGAGGAACCGTTTCACGATCCCCAAGAACTGTACGGTCTCATACCGGCGGATCTGAAGCAGTCATTCGACGTCCGCGAAGTGATCGGCCGAGTAGTCGATGGTTCGCGCTTCCACGAATTCAAAG
>JANPDX010000826.1:0-3120 GCA_031431695.1 Dehalococcoidia bacterium | reverse complement strand
CCAACAGCGCGGGCTGCTTCTTTCTCGTCAACGGCGGCGATGGCCAATATCGGATCTCGACTGTCTCCGGGCCCTGACACCTGGCACCTCAACCCGTTAAGCTCCGCCGCATGAAAGTCGGTGTCCTTCAATTCTTCTCCTGGTCTCGGCGCATACCGCTCGAGACCGTCTACCAGCGAGCCTTCGACCGAATCGCCATCATGGACGAGGGCGGCTATGACGGCGTTTGGCTCGCTGAACACCACTTCAACACCTACAGCGTCTGCCCATCGCCCCACCTGATGGCGATGAACATCGCGGCGAGAACGAAGAACCTCCGCATCGGCATGGCCGTCTCGTTGGCAGTCTTCTACAACCCCCTCCGGCTGGCAGAAGAAGTCGCGATGCTCGATGTGCTTTCGGGCGGACGCATCAACTGGGGGGCCGGGCGTGGCTTCGAACGCTCGGAGTTCCGGGCTTTCCAAATCCCCGTTGAAGAGAGCGTCGGGCGTTTTCAGGAAGCAGTCGATATTGTCCTCGCGGCGTGGACGAACGAGAAGCTGACCTATCACGGCCAGTACTGGGACTACGAAGACGTCGAGGTTCTCCCGAAACCCCATCAGAAGCCCCATCCACCGACCTGGCTCGCCGCAACTTCGCCTGAAGCCATACAGCGTGCGGCCAGCCGGGGACACACCATCCTCATGGACCCGCATGCCACGCACACCGAAATACGCGAAAAACGCGAACTCTATCGCCAGGCGCTTGAGGCCAACGGCCACTCCATAGCCGGACGAGACATCCCGATGGCCCGCCTAATCGCCATCGCCCCAACCGAGGAGCAGGCGAAACAGATTGCCTACGAGGGAGCTCGCTGGACCGTCGGTTCCTACGCGAAGAACCTGCATGGCGGCGTCGACCCGGTCGAACGTTACGTGAACGAAGTGATGGTCCACGGAACTCCCGAAAGTGTCACGGACAAGCTGCTCGCCCTGAAAGCCGACCTCCCGATGAACTATCTGCTCGCCGCGCCGCTCAGCCACGAGTCGTTCGTCTTGTTTACGGAGAAGGTGCTGCCGAAGCTACTCTGAGGCTCGTCATCTGGCGCTCGGCGCTCGGCACTCAGCGCTCGGAAAAGCTACCCTGATGGGCGATGGGACACCGTAAGAACCGCAAACGCGAACGCCGCCAGGAACAACTGGGTGAAGAACGCTGGAAGCGGCAGCCCCAGGTAAGTGAGGACGATTTCCTCAAACCCGAGCCTATGGCGTTCATGGGCATCATGCAGCGGCAAGACTTCACGGGAAGTCGAACTGAAGCCCCAAAGTCATGCGGTGGCTGCCGCCAATTCATCGAGGACCACGATTTCGGCCGCGGCACCTGTCTGCACATCGCCAGTGGGATTCTCAACCCCTACACGGATACGCCAGCATGCGAATACTTTGACCGGACAAGGTCAGCCGCTCGGCGCTGAACTTCTGCGATACAATGAGCCAGTGACGGCAAAGCAGAAACTCCTTGAGCTGATAGAAGAGTTGCCCGAAGAAGCTGCTGAGCGCCTGCTGCAGGTTGCGAAGCGAGAGGCGGCCACGCCGACTTCGCCCAAGGGCAATCTGAGCGCCCTGCTCCTGACGATGAGGCAATGGGAGCAGGAAGACGCGGATCTTCCGCGCGAACGACTGGCGGAGATTCGTGCCGTGATCCTCAATCCTGAGCCTACGCACTGTCCGCTGCCAGAAGAACCGTGAGAATTGTCTGTCTCGACTCTGGCCCGCTGGGGATGATTGCGAACTCTCGTGCGGCACCGGAGATTGTGAACTGGGTCGCCGGACTGCGGGATGCGGGCACACGGATACTTATCCCCGAAATAGCTGACTTCGAGATTCGCCGCGAACTCATTCGAATAGCCAGTCATCAAAGCATCACGAGACTCAATTGGCTCCGGGAAACTTACGACTACGAACCCATTTCAACCGCGATCATGCAGCGGGCGGCCGAGTTCTGGGCCCTGAGCCGCAACCGCGGCAGGCCGTTAGCCGATCCGCACGCGCTCGACGGCGATTGTATCCTCGCCGCGACAGCCGAGGCCGTCGCGGTGCGCGGACACCACGTCACAATCGCCACCACCAACATTGGCCATCTCGCGCTTCTCACTCGCGCGGCCCTCTGGTCTGAAATCAATTCGTGACCTTTTGGCCGCTCGGCGGTGAACTCTCTTTCACGTTCCTTCGCGGGTAGCCGGCCGTACAACTACCCTGTTCGAGTGCTTCGGTACCTCGCCTTCTTCAGTTTTGTGGTCTGCGCGGTCTTGTTCGTGACCTGTGGCGATGGCCCGTCCACAGCCGAGTCCACACCTACGGCGGAGACCGGTACGGCAGTTCCACGGGTCGGCCTGCCAGTCTTCGGAGCAGCGGCCCAGGACCTGGCGTTTCAGGGAATCGTCGAAGGCACGATGACCGACGCGGATTCCAGCTGCTCCTGGTTTCACGGTTCGAGCGCCCAAAAAGGCCGGTACCAGGTCTTGCTGCAGGGAATGGTTGGCGGCGCCCGTCACTCGTTACGGATAGTCATCAACGATTACCAGGGGCCGGGTGACTACAGCTGGGATGGTGTCCCCGGCAGCGGCCCTGAAGTCACGGTCGAAGTCGATAGCAAGGAAAAGGGCCACGCGACGGTGTTCGTAGCGGATCCTGGCGACAACGGCGAGATCGAGGCCACCATTACGGCCCCGAACCAGGGACGAATCACCGGCCTTTTTCAGTGCGCCGGCATCCCGAAATAGCGAACGCAACCGCCCTTTTTGGACTCCCTGGCTGAATCTGGGCCGATCGCATTCCCATGGCTATGTCGCGCGCCGGATTCAGACTGTTCATAACCTCGCTACAATATCTGGTGGCAGAACTGTTGACTAACCACAAGATGTTGATCCATACTGCCCGTCGCGCCCCTAAGAAATGTTCAGGCGTATACACTCTTACAGGATTTATGTCCGACCGTGCGTTGTCCTCACTGCCACTTCCGCGACTCCAAAGTAACCGACAGCCGGGCGAACGACGACGGCATCCGGCGGCGCCGTCAATGCATCGCCTGTGGTGAGCGGTTCTCCACCGTCGAAGCCGTCCAGTTCTCGACTGTCCAGAT
>JANPDX010000825.1:0-6100 GCA_031431695.1 Dehalococcoidia bacterium | reverse complement strand
TCGCGACCGCTGCATGGTGCGTATCGACCGAGATCGGGAGCGTTGTCGCCGCCCGGACGGCCTCGATGCAGGGCACGACCCGGCGAGCTACTTCTTCCGGGTCGAGTTCTTCGGCCCCCGGCCGCGACGACTCGCCGCCGATGTCCAGCCAGTCGGCCCCGTCCGCGTCCATCGTTTTCGCCAGGGCAACCGCCGCTTCGACGTCGTGGCCGAGCCCGTCTCCGCTGAACGAATCGGGAGTCGCGTTGATGATGCCCATCACGAAGGTCCGCGAGCCCCAGACGAATTCGTGCCCGCGAATGGTGAGTGTCGGAGAGCGGTACGGGCGCGGCGAATCCAAAATCTAAAATCCAAAATCCAAAATGGACTTAGCCCACTATTTCGTAAGCGCGTTCGAACCTTTCCGCGCCATCGATGTGCCAGGCGCGCACTTCAGGTTCGCGGTCCTTCACACCAATGACGAAATGTACGAACGGTGGCCCGAAGAGCGGGCCCATCATCCGAATGTCCGTCGGGCTGGGGACGGCCGGGCTCCCTGTGTGCGAGTGGTAGAAGCCGGCCAATTCCATGCCCGCCTCGTCAATCGCCAGTTCGTGCTTCCGTGTCTCCAGAGGGTCGATGCTGAAGCGATAAGGGCTGGCCTCTTTGTTCTTCGCCCGCCGGACCTCGGCTACCGCGCCGTCTTTCGTTGCCAGCATCCCGCAGCACTCAATCGGAGCGTCCTCCAGGGCGTGAGCGACCATGGCATCGATGTGTTCCTGTTTGAGCTTTATGGCGACGGTGAGGGACGTATCTGCGGTCATATTCGTCTCATTGTAGGCGGCGGCCCCGCGCAAAACCAAAACCCCCGCGATTGGGCGAGGGTATTCGGGGTGGTGGACCGGTGAGAGACTCCCCTCTCCCGCAGCGTCGGGTGTGGGGTCGGGGGTGAG
Source organism: Dehalococcoidia bacterium (assembly GCA_031431695.1). Lineage (GTDB taxonomy): Bacteria > Chloroflexota > Dehalococcoidia > Tepidiformales > Tepidiformaceae > Amarobacter. The sequence continues at coordinate 5,168 of JANPDX010000825.1, read as the reverse complement.
GGCCGCTAGTTGCAGGTTTCGCTGTTCAGATCCAGCAGGGTGACCTGTTGGTTGGGCGACCCGAGCTTCATGATCAACACGACGCCCGAGAATCCCGGGATAGATCCGATTCCGCCCGCCGCCGTTGAGTTCACATAGGCCGGGGTCTTCGTCACGTTGAAGTAGTGCTGCCACTCCTGGTTCGGGCCGTCCCAGATGTAGATCGCTTCCCAGTCCGCCGCCGGGAGACACTTCGTGAAGACGTCCGGGCTGACGCTAGCGTTCTTGATCGCGCCCACGTAGTGAATATTGCATCCCGCCGCTCCGCCGGCGCACACGCCACCCACGGTGTTGGTGTGTTTTGCCACGGCAACGCCGAGCGTCGCCCCCAGAATAATTGCCACTCCTGCTCCCGCGATGACCACCGCGAGTGCTTTTCGATGAATCCAGCTCATGTTTCCTCCCGCGCGAATTGCTGCGGTTCAGTCGGACTACCGTAGCAACCGCGCAATGTACACGCGACAAAAGTAACGCCCTTATGGCCAGACTGGTTGCCACCGCGCTGTAAAACGTTGGTAAAAAGGCACCGCTCACGGCCTTTCGCCCCCAACCCTTTACACTGGATCCATGCCCACAACCGTTTTTCTCGTCCGCCACGCCGAAACGTTCGGCAACATCGAAGGCCGTTTCTGTGGCCATTCCGAAACCGAACTCACTGACAAGGGCGTCGCCCAGGCCCAGGCGCTCGGCGCCAGGCTCAAAGGTCAGAAGTTCGACGCTGCCTACTCGTCAGACCTCTCCCGCGCGCACCGCACCGCTACCTACGCCCTCGAACACCACGCGGACCCGCTCAGCCCGATCCTCGATCCCGGCCTGCGCGAGATGCATTACGGCGAGTGGGAATCGCTCACCGGGCGGGACATCGGCAAACAGGACCCAGACCTGCTGCGCGATTTCTTCCGCTGCAAAGTCCCCGCACCCGGCGGCGAGTCGATTTCCCAGGTCCGGGAACGTACAGCGTCAGCGCTGAAGCGAACGGTGGCCGCGCACCCGGAGAGCACTATCCTCGTGGTCTCCCATGGCAACGCGATCATGGCCATGCTCGCCGAAATGCTCGGCGTCCCCCACGAGAGCACCTGGTCGTTCTCGGTTGCGAACACGTCCGTCACCCGGTTGATGTTCTCGAAGAGCGGCCGGATGACGCTGTCCGGTTTCAATGACCACTCACACCTCGAAGACGCTCCCGCGAGCCTGGCCGTGTACGGGTAAGGGGTCGGTCCCTCCGCTGGCCGGGGCGCAGACAAGCCTGGACTGTGTGCGCCGGGCACGATCCGCTCCCTGCCGGTCGCGGTTCCATGTCGTCGCGCGGTTACCTGGCGATTGGCTTGGGCGTGGGCGTCTTCGTGGGGGGCCTGGTTGTCGCCGTTGGCGTGGGCGTCCATGTTGGCGTTGGCGTAATCGTGGGGGTCGGCGTGATCGTTGGGGTGTTCGTCGGGGTGGGCGTGTTGGTCGCCGTTGGTGGTGGCCCCGAAGGAGTGGCTGCCGCGTTGCCACCACCGGGGAACCAGATAGGGCCGTCACTCAGCGGCGTCCCGGGGGCGATGTGGAACTCCAGGTAGCCTTCGGGATTTACCGGCGTATCGTGCCAGCGAATTTCGAAGTGCAAATGCTCGCCCGTCGAGAAACCTGTGCTCCCGGTGATGCCGATCACGACCTCGGGATTCACCGGGTCGCCTACCTTCACCAGCAGCTGGCTCAGGTGCCCGTACAGCGTGCTCCAGCCATCGCCGCAGTCGATGAAAATGTGGTTGCCGTACGCGCCGGAGTATTTCGCATCGGAGACGGTGCCAGTACAGGCCGAATGCACATTTGAGTGGCTCAAACCTTCGAGCGCCAGGTCAATGCCGCCGTGGATGAGTCCCGCGCCACGATTCTTCGCGCCATAGCGGTCCGTCACTTTGCTCCACTGTCTCAGTGGCATGGTGAACCGGATGTTGGAGACTGCGGAGACCTGGTCCGAGTTCGGAAGCTGGTCTGCCTGGGGTTCTGGGACCGCGCCCTCTTCTGTCGTTAGGATGGGCTGTCCCGTTGCTCCTGGGGCGCCCGGCGTGAAGCTGTCCTCGGTCGCCCGAGGCTGGCCGGCCGCCTGCGCAACCTTCTCTTGGCCTACCGTCTCGTCCGGTGCGCGCGCGGCGATGATCGCGGCCACGCCCGCGAGAAGGGTAGCCCCAAGCAGGATTCGCACGGCGTGCGTACCCGGAAGCCTCTTCCCCACAAGCCATCGCATCATGATCACCATCGGCGCGAAACCACTTCCCGGCCAGCCCCGCCGGACCGAATTCTTACCCGGCGTTTCCCCGATTCACTCCCGGCGTCCGGCTTCGCGCCGAGCTGTGCCTGATTGCAAGCCGCCGCCGAGTACACTAGCTCCCGTGCCCATTCTCGAAACGCGCGGACTCGTAAAACGCTACGGCGCCAGTGTCACCGCCCTCGCCGGGTTAGACCTCAGCCTCGAGCCGGGCATCATCGGCCTCGTCGGTGCGAACGGGGCCGGCAAGAGCACGCTCATCAAAATCTTGCTCGGACTCGTCGATTCCACGGAAGGCTCCGCCGCCGTGCTCGGCTACGACGTCGCCACGGATGGCACCACGCTCCGCCAGTATGTCGGGTACATGCCCGAGCACGATTGCCTGCCCGGCGACGTCAGTGCCACCGAGTTCGTCGCGCACATGGCCCAGATCAACGGCCTTCCGCGCTCCGCGGCCCGCGAACGGACTGCCGAAACGCTTCGCCACGTCGGACTTTTCGAAGAACGCTACCGCGAGATACGGGGCTACTCCACGGGCATGAAACAACGCGTCAAGCTCGCGCAGGCTCTCGTCCACGATCCGCGAGTCCTCTTTCTCGATGAACCGACGAACGGTCTCGATCCCGCCGGACGCGACGAAATGCTCGACCTTGTGAGCCGTACCGGCACTGAGTTCGGCATCTCGATCATCATGGCATCCCACTTGCTCGGTGAGATCGAGCGTGTCTGCGAACATCTCGTCGTCATCGATGGCGGCCACCTGATGCGCTCCGGCCCAATCGGCGAATTCACCGCCAACACCGGCACGCTCGCCGTCGAAGTCGATGGCGATGCCGGCGCGCTCGAACATCGCCTGAACAAGGTGGGCCTCACCGCAGTCCGCGAAGGCCGCCTCGTCCTGGTCGCACTCGAAGCTGATACGGCCTACGACCACATTCGCGACGCCTGCGACGACCTCTCACTCGGGCTGGTGCGAATCGAACGCCGCCGCCAGAACCTGGAAGACATTTTCCGTCCCGCCGGCCTGAACGAGGAGCCCGCCAGTGCAGCCATCTGAAGCTCGCGCGGGCAGCATTTACGACCTCGGCTACCGCAACTACGACGGCCTCCGCCTCGGGCGCCGCCACGCCATCACTTCGCTGTACTGGTACACCCTGCGCAGCGCATTTGGCATTGGGCGGCGGGCATCAAGCAAGATCATGCCGTTCGCCATTGTCATCATCGCGTTCATCCCCGCGATTGGGCAGTTGGCGATTGCCGCGATCGTCTCCAATGTGGAGGTCTACACGCCCTCTAACTACTTCGCCTACATCGAGGTACCGGTCGCGCTGTTCTGTGCGGCTATCGCCCCGGAAATCTGTGGCCGCGACATGCGCCAGCGCACGCTCTCGCTCTATTTCTCGCGGGCATTGCACCGTCGCGACTACGTCCTCGCGAAACTGGCGGCGTTTGCCACGGCGCTCCTTTTTCTGACGCTCCTTCCCCAGGTCGTCCTTGTCATGGGCAACGGGCTCGCCAGCAGCGACCTCTGGGGCTACGTTCAAGACAACTGGGCCGAGCTGCCGCGGACCGCTGCCTCGGGTGCCCTCATCGCGGTGATGGCTGCCTGCGTCTGCCTCGCGATCGCCTCACAAACGCCTCGGCGTGCGTATGCGACGATCGCCGTGGTGGCCTGGTTCCTGATCACCTGGCCGATTGCCGGCATCCTCGTGACCGAGATTGGCGGAGCGGGCCGCCTTGCCGTCTTCATTAGCCCATTCGAATTCATGCATGGCACCACGCTCTGGATTTTCAACATTTCGCCCGCTACCGATACGACGATGGATGTCGCCGACTATCCGCTCTGGGTGTACTTTTTGACCAGCCTTGCCTACGCCAGTGGCTCGTTTGCGTATCTTGTTCGCCGCTTCGACCGGATCGCCGCGTGACTGAACCAACCGCTCCGGCCGTCGAGTTCGACCACGTCTCCCGCTGGTACGGAAACATCGTCGCCGTCAACGACATCTCGTTTTCGCTCAACGCTGGCATCACCGGGCTTCTCGGGCCGAACGGGGCGGGTAAGTCCACCATGCTGCACATGCTCGCGGGCTTCCTCCAACCCTCCGCCGGGGCCGTTCGCGTGCTCGGCTCGCCCGCCTGGGGAAACCCGGAGATGTACCGCCGGGTAGGCCTCGTACCAGAGCGTGAGTCCGTCTATCCGTTCCTCACCGGCTACGAGTTCGTCCTCGATAGTGCTCGCCTCCACCACCTTCCCAACCCCGAGGAGGCCGCTCTCAACGCCGTCCGTATGGTTGAACTCGAAGATTCGATGAACCGTGCCTCGGGGGGCTACTCCAAGGGCATGAAGCAGCGCATCAAGATCGCCGCCGCCCTTGTCCACGATCCCGAAGTCCTCCTCCTTGATGAGCCGTTCAACGGCGCCGACCCTCGCCAACGGCTGCACCTGATGGACATCCTCCGGGACATGGCCTCGCGCGGACGCACCATCGTCTTCTCCTCCCACATCCTCGAAGAAGTCGAACGCCTTGCCGAAGACGTACTCGTCATTGTCTCCGGCCGTCTCGCTGCCTCCGGCGATTTCCGCGAAATTCGCAAACTGATGACCGACCGTCCACACACGTTCAGGGTCCGCGCGAGCGATAACCGCCGTCTCGCTGCCGACCTTGTCGCCGACGCATCGGTGTATGGCGTGGAACTCCAGGGGCAGGAGCTCGAGGTACGCACCTCGGAGTTCGCCGCGTTCACCCACGCAGTGGCCCGCGTCGCAAGACAGGCAAACGTCTCGATATTCGAGATTCGCCCCACCGATGAGTCCCTCGAGAGTGTGTTCTCGTACCTGGTGAAGCGATGATCGATATCACCATCGTGCGCCTGACCATGC
>JANPDX010000824.1:0-2186 GCA_031431695.1 Dehalococcoidia bacterium | reverse complement strand
GCAAGCGACTGTGCCCCGGCGGGTTCAGAGTGCTCACAAACTTCGGCTACGACGCGATGCAGAGCCAGGAACACGGACACCTGCACATCCTCGGTGGAACGTTCCTCGGCCACTATGTCGGCTAGCTGCGAGCGAGCGCTTCCGTCTGCTTTTCGAACAGATCGAGGATGCCTGCTCGGGCAAGGTCGAGGAGGTCGTTCATCCCCGCCCGGCTGAATGGCTTGTGCTCGGCGGTACCCTGCACTTCGACGAATTCGTCCGTTCCGGTCATGACGACATTGAAGTCAACCTCGGCGGTGGAGTCTTCTTCGTAGCAAAGGTCCAACATCGGGACGCCCTTCACGATGCCCACCGAGATCGCCGCAACCGCTGACTGGACCGCCGCCGCTGGCACGGCGCCACTGGCGATCAAAGGCTTCAAGGCGAGTTGCAGGGCGACGTACGCCCCCGTAATCGATGCCGTCCGGGTCCCTCCGTCAGCCTGAAGCACATCGCAGTCCAGGGTGATCGTGCGCGGCCCAAGCATTTCGACGTTCACGACACCGCGAAGAGCCCGCCCAACGAGTCGCTGAATCTCTTGCGTACGGCCGCCGAGGCGGCCGCGCTCTACTTCTCGCTGATTTCGGGTGTGTGTGGCGCGCGGAAGCATCGAGTACTCAGCCGTAACCCAGCCGCTCTGTGTGCCACGGAGGAACGGCGGCTGACGGTCTTCGACTGTGGCGGCCACAAGCACTCGCGTCTTTCCGAACTCCACCATGCAGCTTCCCTCCGCGAAATCCAAAACATGGGTCGTGAGTGCTACCGGCCGAAGTGCGTTCGGCGCGCGGCCATCAATTCTTGCGGTCAAAGAGTGTTCTCCAAATCGGCGCCATCAGCGTGGCGTACGAGTCACAACCGTATTCGGCCCGCGCGTGCTGCGCAAAGCTAACGAGTGGTGGAGATCTTGATCCGGAGGCCATCGGACCGAACGGTCACCGTCCCGGCCTCGTCCGTACGGATCGTTGGGTACGGTCTGAGCGCCTCCAGCGTGTCCGGGTGTGGGTGGCCGAAGATGTTGCTCGCTCCAACGCTGATAACCGCGAGTTTTGGCGACACGGCTTCGAAGAACCACGACGGAGTGGTTTTCGAGCCGTGGTGCGGGACCTTGAGAACGCCGGCGCGGACAGAGTGCTGTGCCACGATCTCGCGTAACGCAGGTTCCTCGTTGTCGCCGGTGAAAAGGATCGAAAGGTCTCCAAAGGTGACCCGAATCACCAGGGACGTGTCGTTGAGATTGGCGGTGACAAGGTCAGAACTCGGCCACAGAACTTCGAAGCGAACCTTGTCGATCGTGAATTCCATGCCAGCCACCATCGCCCGCCGTTCTGGAAAGGCACGGTCGTAGTAGGCATAGGTGCCCGTGGCGTTGGCTCGACCGCTGTCGTAGACAACGGTCGTTGAGTAGCGTTGAGCGAGTTCCGGAAGTCCCGCCATGTGGTCCTCCTGGGGGTGGGACAAGATCACCACATCGACCGAACGATCCCAGTGTGGCATGGAGTTCCCAAGGCTCTGGGCGAGTCGCAATCCGCTTGGCCCGCCGTCGATAAGTACCTGTCTCCCGTGTGGGGTCGTGATCAGGGCAGCGTCGCCCTGGCCGATATCGAAGAAGCGGACGGTCAGTTCAGAGCCTCCGGGCTGGGGAAGTATCGAGACCGGAAGGATAGCGACGAGCGTGGCACCGACAGCCCCGCCGATCACGAAGCGGCTCGCCATCGAACGCCGCTTCCGAACCTCCAACCGCTCTTCGTCAAGTACCGGTGAGTACCTGTAGGCCGCCAACGCGAAGGAGGTCAAGACGCCATAAGCAAGCACCGCTATGGTCGCGGACGCGCCCGGGAGGCGAACACTGGAACCGGGCATTTCCGCGAAGACCGCCGCCGCCTCCGATATGAAGGCGAGCGGATAGTAGGCAGCTGTCCCCGCGGCGGCGCCGAGACTTTCCGAGCCAAGACCGAGGAGGGAGGTCAAGAGGCTCGCCAAGAACGCAAGGACGAAGATTGGCTCAACAACCACGTTGGCGATCGGCGAGACAAGCGAGATACGCCCGAAAGTGACCCACATGATCGGCATCGTCGCTACCGTCGCGGCAAGCGTGAGGGCGGTAGCCTGGCACATCCAGACCGGTATCGGGACATAACGCCAGCCCG
>JANPDX010000823.1:0-6065 GCA_031431695.1 Dehalococcoidia bacterium | reverse complement strand
GCAGCGAGCCGGTCGTGCATCGGATGCGCCAACTGACTGGCGAACTCTCCAAGCTCCGGAAGGAGGTCGAACTGCCATGCACTCCAATTCATGGGGACTACAAATTGGGCAACGTGGGAGAACTGTCAGACGGCTCATGGGTCACCTTCGACCTGGATTTCGCGAGGGTCAGGGAGCGGCTGTACGACATCGCAGCCAGCCTCCACCACGTCTCAGTCGCAGAGGGCGGCGAATTGCTCGAGCCGCGACAACTGCTGCACGCCTACGAAAGCACGGCTCCGGAACCGCTGACTCGCGACGAGCACCGTTGGCTCCCCGGAGCTCTAGCCCTTGTACCCTTGCACTGGGCTGCCACCGCAGGGCTCGTGGGCGACGGCATCCGCGAGGCCGAGAGCGCAATGACCGCCGCCGAGGCCTGGTGGTCGCGCCGGGCTGAACTCTCGTCGTAGTCCGGCGGGCGCGCTCGGGGACTGGAGTTCTCGGCCGATTAGAGGGCGGACAATTCTTCGGCACCGAACAAAGGACTGCAGCAAGAACCCGCGACGCCCCAAACAGTCCCTTGTACGCCGACGAGTCCCGTTGTCGGCTTTTGGCGACGTTATGGCGACTCTAGATTCATGGTTGCCGAGCAGGGATTCGAACCCCGACCAAAGGCTCCAAAGGCCCTCTTCTGGATTCAGAAGGCCCCTTTGCCCCGTCAGATTCAGCCCGGCAAGTCGCGATTGCGACGCCAGTGACGAGTCCTGTTGTCGCCTCGTTTTGGGGCAACCACAGGACTATATCACGGGCCAAGAGGCGCTTCCCCGTCGGAGGTCCAGCGACGGCACAGGCAGGCGCCCCGCTCCGCTGAGTTCGACCAGGCCGGACGAGGGCTCGAAGAAATCGTCCCTTCGTTCCAGGAACGGCCGGCATTTCTGGCTGCACCTTCACGGGGCACCTGGCGCGACCGGTCGGCCCACAGGCACAGGAAGAACAAGCGTCACCATCGGGCGCATCGGCAATAGAGTCAATCTATTGGATGAGTGGCACTCCAGTGGTCCTCAGGATACCATTCCATACTGTGGCATTCGTAGAAAGATTATCTGGAACCAAGTCCTGTTGAATGAGTCGTACTTTAGGAACGACATGGGCTATATTGTACCCACCATCCTGAGCATAAGGATTATTCACGTCTATACTTGGCTGCTCGAGCAATGCCGTATCCGTTAAGTGTGCAAGTCCGAAGGTAAGGAGTTGTGAGGATTGATATTGTGCAGGATTAAACCTTTTTGGGTCTTCATTTCCCGGAGCACCAGGATCGGCCGAGTAGAGCGACATCTCAACCACTCCATTCAATACTCTGTATGAAAACCCGGTCACGGTGTTGTTTTCGACGATCAGGTTGTGAGGGTCGCTTACATACTTGATAACCCACGGAGTGCGTTCATCTGAAACTGTGACATTACGAATCTGGCCCTGCGCATCAAAGGCTTTGATTGCAAATGGATGAGTCACGCCACCTGCTAGCTCACTTCTATAGTCGTCGAAGGATTTGCCGGATTGTGCTAACGCTTCCCAAATCAGGTACTTTCCCCGTAAGACTCCTCTATCTAGACGCTCCGATGAATCTGGGAAATCTTCAACATTGAGACGTACCGAATCAATATTCCCACATTTCATTAAAAAAGGGTTTGATACGCCGATTCTACTTGGACAGTGAGTTCTTGTCTTGAGCTTGTCTTCAATTGCCAGGACAACACCATCCGTAATTACAAATGCTGTTGATCCTTCAAGCATCTTGGAGATCGTATCCTTCACTAAGTCCGATGCGGGCATGTCTTCCACGGAGCTGTACTTCCCCTGCCCGCCCTCGAGTGGCTGCACCGAGGGACTTGGTGTGTCCTTACCAGCAGGCGATGGGTCGGGAGTTGAAGCGGGAGTACCGGAGAGCCCTGATTCGGTCGTGCGTTCATCCAGGCCCGGAGGTCCCGGCAGTTCAGACGACCCTCCGCACGCCAGAAGTGCCGCGGCGAAGCAGCAGACGCCCGACACCAGAGCGCCGCGTACCGCTCGAGCCAATGGGCGTCGCAGGCGTCTTGGCGGCCGGTCGGTCCTGTAGGCGAGCATGCGTGCACCTTACTTCGATGAGTCTCAATGACGTAATTCTGCGGCCCGCAGCTTGGAGAGGGAGCCATGGGCCACTAGATCGTCGAACAAAGGACTGAATCAAGAACTCGCGTCAGCGAAAACAGTCCTTTGTACGTGAACGAGTCCTGTCATCGGCTTTTGGCGACGTTATGGCGACTCTAGATTCGTGGTTGCCGAGCAGGGATTCGAACCCCGACCAAAGGCTCCAAAGACCCTCTTCTGGATTCAGAAGCCTCGGTTGCCCAGGTCAATTCCGCCCGGCAAGTCGCGATTGCGACGCCGACGACGAGTCCTGTTGTCGCCTCGTTTTGGGGCAACCATGGGACTATAACGGGCTTGGCCCGCATCTTCCACGTCGGTACCGGACCAAGTGGCATTGGGGAAGCTTCTCCCAACATCACCACTGCAAGAGGTCATCGAGTACTGAATAGAATTCCTCGATAATCGGCCACTTTTCGGCGACAGAGTCGAGGAGCTTTAAGCAGTCGTTCTGAGTGCGTAAGTTGTCGATATTATCGAGAACGAAGGACGATATTTCTGCCACCTTAGTCGGACGCAATTTCTCTTCTTCCTGGAGAGTTTGTATCGTTACGAAGAACAGGGAACCTACAGTGTTCCTTTCATGCTCAGACAGGACTTCATTCTTTCGGATGGCAGTGCCGCATCCAGCACAGTAGGCAGAGCGGTAGCTTCCTTTGCTTCCGCAGTTAGGACAAAACATGGTAATCATCCGTGACATTGATATTCATAGAATCGCCTTAATTAAAAACGTTGTGCGACCGTAGTTAGTAAGAATTACCAGTCTAAGAATTCATCTAGTGCCGACAAATATTGATCAAAGAATGGCCATCGGTCTGCCAATTTATCCAAGAACAAGATAGCGCCATTCTGGTTCGAGATCGCATGGATGGTGTCCAGCAGAAAGCGAGCAACTTCGCTTCGCGTGGCTGCATTGAGGAGTCCGTCTCTCTCGCGGGAGTTAAGCACCGTCATCACGAAAGTTCCAATAACGTCTTTGTCGGATTCAGTGAATGCTTCGCCCACCCGCACGGCAGTGCCACAGCTCGTGCAATGGGCCGTCCGATAGTCCCCCTTCGTGCCACAATGAACACAGAACACGAAGTGCCCCCTGACGCCGCAGTAGTATCCTCGGCCGCCTCCAACGGGCCATATGTTACGCTTCTGCGCGATTTAACACACGGGGGCTCCTAAGTGCGCTGCCAGACTTGTGGCATTGAGTCCACTTCCTACCAAAGAAGTTGCTTCGATGGCAGCTGCTGGGCATGTCAGTACATCGCGCGGCTGCGCGCTGGGCGGCCCGCAGACCAAGAATTCATCGCCAGGCTCGTGGTGGCGGGCGTGGATCAGTCTCTTGTGCGGACAGCCAGGGGCTTCCCAGAGGGACTGTATTGCCCGTCGTGCAGCGCGGAGTTGGTCACCGGCGCCAAGTTCTGCCGTCGCTGCGGGTCCGCGACGACGTCTGGCCGAACTGCGAACGCACCGGCTCGTGAGACGCCGGGGCTGAACTGCCCATCGTGCGATGCGCCGCTGGTCACCGGGGCGAAGTTCTGCCGCCGGTGCGGCAAACCGCTCGCGAGCCCACTTGGAGTCACTCCGTCGCCTTCCGCGGCTATCAACGACAGAGCAACCTTTCCGCCTGTGGCGGTACCGCGGAAACGTGAGACCGCGTTTATCACCTGCCACGAGTCGAAAGGTCATTTCTTCGCGGAACTAACACACGCGATGCTTACTGGAGCCAACCCCCAATGGTGGGAACTCCGCATGAACGTTACCGGCGGAAATCGGGATCAGGTGCTCTACGTAGGCCGGTTCTACGGAGAGGCGGGACCTCCGGAACGCCAGAACGTTTATGGACGAAAAAACGGAGAGACCACGCTCGCTGAAATGCATCGAAAAATGATCGGAGAAGGCTGGGCCATGAAGGATCAGGGCCCATTCTGGTATCAGCGTACCTACACGCGGGACGCTTAATCCCAGTCTTCGGTCGCCTCCGGGAACGGAACGTGAACCTTCGACACCCCGAGCCGAAGTGGCGCACGACGTGCATGTACGACGCAAACTCTCGCTTCGTTCGCCGCTGGGAGCTTATCCCGGCTCAACGGCATGGGCTCAGACGCTTCGAATGCCGTCGCGTCGGTCTTCGAATCGCCCAAGAACTCTCCTCTCAGTTGGTTTCGTTCGCTCGGGCTTTCCGTACCGACACACATAGACCGTGGATAGACTGTCCCGGAGGGCCTGCAGGAACTGTCCCCACTTACTCTAACGGGTCGCGTCTTCCCCACGTCCCAGTTGAGATCTTAGCTGCGCTGGTTTCGTCTTCGACACGGCACAAGGCGACGGCCGCGCGCTGCACACAAACCTGGTAGATGACACTCACGGTTGGAACGTAGTTCGCCTGGCTAGGGCGCACCCCGAACAAAGGACCGAAGCGCGAATTCGCCCAGCGAAAACACTCCCTTGTACGTGAACGAGTCCCGTTGTCGGCTTTTCGCGACGTTGTGGCGACTCTAGATTCGTGGTTGCCGAGCAGGGATTCGAACCCCGACCAAAGGCTCCAAAGGCCCTCTTCCGGATTCAGAAGCCTCGGATGCCCCGTTCAATTCGGCCCGGCAAGTCGCCCATGCGACGCCAGTGACGAGTCCTGTTGTTGCCTCGTTTTGGAGCAACCAAAGGACTATATCAGGTCGCTTGGAGCGCTGTTCGAAGATGCCTTTCGTCGGGCGAAATCGACCCCGGTGCGAACGACTCTGTCAGACCAGGGCGAGCGGGATTGGCCCATTCGGGGGAACAAACCTCACCCGCCGTGCGCCATCCTCAAGTAGAGAAGGACAAGCACTTGCCCTGCTTCAACCCGCGCGTCACGCCTTACGGACGCGGACGCAGTTTTCCTTGTGGAGCGACTGGCCAGAAAGCGGGTCAGCCTTGGTAGGGCGCAGATTCGCGTCGGAAGTGCCCTTGCCTCTGGCTTGCTTCCCACCGGCCCAGTGACCGAAACCGTGCTGCAGTCCAACCACCTCGGGATGCATGCGCCGCGAGACCTTCGCCTTCGCCTCCGCTTTTCCGTAGGGTGACTCCACCCAGACATCGTCGCCATCCGACACGCCGTACTTCTTCGCCGTGTCTGGATGGATGACGAGCGGATTGTGGTCCTTTAACTCCAGCAACCACGGGTTGTTGAACGTCCGGGTGTGCGTGTGGCTCGCTTCCTTCCAGTTGATCAGAAAGAGAGGATACTCTTCATCCGGCTGCCAGTCCCTGGGCTCGTAGGCGGGAAGCGGATTCACTGGCTTTCCGGCAGCGTCCTTCTTGCCGTCGAGACCTTTGGCGAAGAACTCGACCCTCCTGCTGGGCGTCGCGAAACCTTTGACCGCCTTACCCCCGACCACGACTCCTATGACGGCACCGCCGGCCGCTTTGTCCTTGTCGTAGACGAGTGTGCCATCCTTCGTCTGGTCGCCATCGTAGAACGCTGTCTTCAGCGCATCGGCCGAGAGGGCGGTATTGAACTTCTGATAGGCGGTGCCCTTCTTGTCGACCCAGACCGCTCCCGGGAGCTTCTTCATTTCATCCAGGGTGAGGCCGGGGCTGCCGTTTTTGAGCTCGTTGGAGATTTGTTCCTCGTACCAGGCAGTGAGGTTTTCGATCGGCTTTCCGGAGATTGCGCCGACATTGAAGAAGTCCTTGCCAGACTTGTCCTTGAGGCCTAGGCGGCGACCAAGCGCAGCGACGATCTCGTACTCAGCGGGCTGGCCAAAGATTGGCTTGACGACCGGTTGGCGCAGCCCGACGACGGGCCATGTGACCCAGTGGCCATTGACATCATACCGCTCGAGGTAGGTTGTTCCAGGGAGAGCGTAGTCAGCCATCATCGCCGTCTCGCTCAGCATCGTATCGATGACTATCACTGTCTCCAGCTT
>JANPDX010000822.1:0-5496 GCA_031431695.1 Dehalococcoidia bacterium | reverse complement strand
GCGCTCGAACTGATGGCGCCGTTCGATGAACTCTGGTGCGCCGGCGATTCCGTATTCCAGTTTCGCTGGTCGAACGAGGTGGTTGGCCGGCTACGCGATCTCGGAGCGCAGGTGATCCTTGGGAACCACGAAGACACCATCTTGAGCCGTGACGGTGAGCGTGCTCTCTCCGGACCGAAGATCGACCAGGATCTGGTGGCATGGATGCGGAGCATGCCCTACCGATTAGAGCGAATTGTGGATGGAAAGCGGGTTTGGATGACGCATGGATCGCCATGGGAACCGTGGAAGGATTACCACTATCCACATGAGTCAGTGTGGGCGAAGGCGGCCGGGTTGGAATGCGACACGCTGATAGTTGGGCACACGCACTACAAGATGGCTCAGAGGTTCGGACAGGTGCTGGTCATCAACCCCGGCTCGACTGGCGACCCACGCGACCATCGCAACGACTTTCAGCTTTCCTGCGCGACCTGGGACACGACAACGGACGCCGTCATCTTCTACGATTACACCGATCCTACCCGCAACTTGGTGAAGCACTCGGGGGCGGTATGAACTGCCCGGCGCGGAAGCGCGCGACCGCATCCCGGAATTGCGCGCCGGATTACATTTGGAGGCTTACCAGGGCATGACGATCATCGGAGAACTCCTGGCGCGCCATCACGAACGACTTTCAGGCTTTCCCGCCCCCCTCGAACAGCATTACGACGCGGGCCTACGAGCCCTGGCTCCACGGCTCTCGCCCTCACAGCTCCAGACCTGGGCTGAGACCGGTGTGGAGCTAACCGCGCTGAGCCTCCGATCCTGGGAGGCGGCCGTTGAGTACTTCAAGGCCGGTGCAGCCTTCCCGGACACCGCCACCTGGGAATCCATTGAGACGCTCGGGCGTGAGTCGGTCCAAATGGCCGGCGAATCGGCGCCCCTCGCGGTGAGTTTCTTGCGGTCCGCCGCACCGACCATGCAAGCGGTCGGCCCCGCGCATGTCCGCCAATGGGCAGACCTTGGACGGCGGCTTTACAAGGGAAACTGGAAGAGTTCTTCGCTGGCCGCCCAGTTTTTCGACCTTGCGCCGACGGTTTTCCAGGTGCTTCGTATTGGCCAGGCGGCTCGGCTGGTGCTCTTCATTGACGAACTTTCCCGGCATAGCTACGAACTTGCGTCAGCCTGTCTTTCCACTGCCCCCACGGTCCTCCAGCGACTGGATGACCACGACCGCCTCCCGTTCATCGCGTTCGCGGTTGAACTTGCGCAGTCGAGCTGGGCCGATTCGCGGCTCTATTTCGATCGCGGGTCGATCCTGATTCAGAAAGTGCATTCGCCGGTGCGTGAACGCTACCTTGTCCTCGCTGCACAGGTTGCACGTGGCCACAACCGTTCCGCCTTCCAGTACTTCGAAGAAGCTTCGAACTCGTTGGGCGAACTCGAACCGGACGACCACTACAAGGTGATCGAGCTCGCGGAACAACTTGCCCCCTATTCCGCCTATGCGGCGATGGATTTCGTGACGAGCGTCCCACGCGTGCTCGACCGCATCCGCATCGACGAGTTAGAACCGTGGCATGCAGCCGGGCTCAAGATTTTGCAGGCGAGTCACGACGGCGGCGAGGCCTACTTTCGCCTCCAATCCACCCGCGGCGAGGACATCCTCGAAAACCTTTCCGCCCGCGTCGAACTTTCCAAGATCGGCGAAATCATGCGCCTCTACTGCAAGGCTCTGACCGGCCGGAACGTCAGCATTCAGACGGCCGAATCGCTCGCCGAAAAAGGTATTGGCTGGGTTGCCGAACACCGCGCCAGTACCGATGGGAGCACGATCTTCCTCCCGGAGCTCATGGAACGGTTCCAGGAGAAAGACGAAAACTTCGTGGCGATGAAGGTGTTTGCGACGCACCAAGCGGCGCACATCGAGTTCGGCAGCTTCGAATTTGAGTTCGACCGCCCCGGCGCCGTCTTCCCCCTGCGCCGCACGTTATTCGTGGGCGAGCGCGAACGTCCCGCGACGACGGACATGGAGGCCTATTTCGACCTCTTCGCCGAACGCCAGCTCGCCAGCGATTTGTTCACCATCGCCGAAGACTCACGCATCGACTCCGACGTGAAGCGTGAGTACGCGGGCATCAGGCGGCCGCTCGTCCGCTTGCAGCAGGAAGAACTCCTGAAACGACCCGACGTCCGCCAGCTGCCGCTTCGTAACGGCTTCGTGGAGAACCTCGTCCGTGCCAGCCTGGACGGCTCTGATTCGATTCTCTGGCCCAAGGATCGGGCGGATGTGATGTCGCGAGCCCTCGGTTTGCTGAAGGCCGTTCAGACCGAAGAGGCGATCGTTGAAGACGCTGCCGAACTGACCCTGGCGTTGTACGAAATCGCTATTTCCATCCCGAACATCTACGAAAACACAGAAGACGACGAATGGGATTCGGTCGAGGCCATGGAATCCGGACAGGCCATGCCCATGCAGGGGGGAGAGTCAGGCGGCGAAGGTTCCCAGATGCAGATGGGTGGGGTTGACGGCGCCGAAGGCGAAGCCGACTACGAAAGTCCGCAAGAAATCGACTTCCGCGGAGACTTTAAGCCTGAGTTGGTCGATTTGCTGATGAAGCTACGCGAGGACGCCAAAATGGGTGAGGGCGGCCAAATGTCGCCCGTCCCCCTCACCCCCGAGCAGTTGGCGGAACTCCTGGCCAAGAGTGTCGAGATTGACCTCGACGCGATGTACGACGGTGACCTCGACGCCTCAACCGGCATGTTCATGAGCAACCTGATGAAGGAAGCAGGGAACCCAACCTCCGAGAAGGGCGACCAGGGTCAGCCTACGAGCGACAACAGCACCGGCGCCGGAGAGGGCGAAGAGCCGCTCATTCCTATCGTCACGACGTATTACTACGACGAATGGGATTTCAGGGCACAGGACTACAAGCCACGCTGGTGCGCGGTCAAAGAATCAAAGCTCGAAGAGGGCGACGATAACTTTTACGAAAATGCGCTCCGCGAGCACGCCGGCCTAGTGGCCCAGACTCGCAAGCAGTTCGAACTGATGAAGCCGGAGATGTTCCGCAAGCTCAAGCGATTGCCCGATGGCGAGGATTTCGACCTTGACGCCGCCATTGAGTGGATGATTGAAAAACGCGCGGGAGCGAGTCCAAACGAGAAGATCTATTGGCGGCGCAACAAGATCGAGCGCGACGTGGCAGTCGCTTTCCTGATCGACATGTCCGCAAGCACTGATGAAGAGATCAACAAGAAGGAAAAAAAGTACGACGACGACGACTACGACGACGACCCGCGGAAGTACCTGAGCTGGTGGGTTTCCAAACGTCGCGCCGAACTCACGAGCCCGCCGAAGCGGATCATCGACCTCGAAAAAGAATCAACGGTCTTGCTCATGACCGCGCTCGAGACGATTGGCGACCAGTACGGAATCTACGGTTTCAGCGGCTACGGGCGCGACAACGTCGAGTTCTTCGTCATCAAGGACTTCAACGAGACGCTCGATCAGAAGATCAAGAACCGTTTGGACAAGGTTACGCCGATTCGTTCCACTCGTATGGGGCCGGCCATTCGACACGCCACGCACAAGCTCCTGGAAACCGATGCCAAGGTGAAAATCCTCTTCCTGCTGAGCGACGGCCGCCCGCAAGATCACGGCTATGGGCGTGACCGGACGGAGAAGGAATACGCCATCCACGACACGAAGCAGGCATTGAACGAGGCCAAGCGCGAGGGCATTACGCCCTTCGCCCTGACCGTCGACCGGGCGGGACATGACTACCTGAAAACCATGTGCGAAGACATGGGCTACGAAGTGGTGGCGGATATCGAAGCGCTGCCCAGCCGGCTGCCCACGTTGTACCGGCGGCTCACGGAGTAGCGGTGCGCCATCTTGAGTGTCCGTACCTTGCTCGAAGAGTTGATCTGACGGATGAGCGAGAGCTTCACATCGAACAGTCGCATCGGCCACTATTTCCCGACTACGCTGACCTGGTGGTCCAGACCGTTCTCGACCCGGACTTTGTTTGTGACCGCCTCGGGACGGCGGGAGTTGGGCCCCTGCAGGTTCTGGCCCGCCCTGCTCGGAGGCCGTTCAGTCGTCGTAGTGGTCATGTCGGATACGACCCCGCAAGAGGTGCGATACTGGGTAGCGACAGCCTACATCGCTCGTTCGAGCAGGACCTGGAGGCCGATTTGGAATCGCAATTGAGCTTGAGGTACGACCCTGAAGGGGACATCCTTTACCTGGATACCGTGCTTCCGTATGCAACTCAAGAGTCCGACGAAATCGCTGATGGCGTGGTTGCCCGCATGAATCCTGATTCTGGTGAGGTCGAAAACCTCGAGATCCTGTTCTTTTCGGGCCGGATCCCGAAGCTTGGCGACGAACTCCGATTGCCGGTGGGCGTGCGTCTGACTCGCCCTCTCGCTGGTTGAGCAGAGAACTTTGCGACTCATCCTCGTCCGCCATGGAGAATCCGAAGGCAACGCCGCCGGGGTGATCCAGGGACGGCTTGAATACGGCCTTACGCCAACCGGCCTCAGGCAGGCAGACCTCGTCGCTGATCGGCTTGGGGCAGCGGGAGCGGCTCGAATTATTTCGAGCCCGCTCGTTCGCGCGGTCCAAACGGCCAACGTCATCGCGGCGAAGTCCACGCTTGAGGTGACGTTTGACGAGGGTTTGGCTGAATACGACATTGGCGAGGCTAGCGGTCTAACTGGCCCGCAACTGCGTGAGCGGTTTCCCGAAGTCATAAACGCGCGAACGTCGGGCAAGCGCATAGCCTTCCCTGGCGAAGAGGGCCGCGATGCCTTCCACAAGAGGCTTCACGAAAGTTTGGAACGGGCCCGAACCATGCACGGCACGACGATCGCGGTCGCGCATGGGGGCGTGATCAGTGCGATGTGCCACATGGTTGTCGGACTCGATCTGCATCGGCCCGGTGCGTTCCAGGTCGGAAACTGCTCGCTTACCGAGGTGGCGGAGGACCGTGGCGGACGCTTCGTGCTGGTCAGCCACAACGATTTGTGCCATCTCGAAGGACTCGAGACCACCGTAGACCGAGGCTGACGGCTACTTCTTCGCCTTTTGCTGCATTTCCAGGATCGTATTGGCGATGAGCCGCGCGTGGGGATACGGCTTCCAGCCCTGCGGTGTGTTGTAGTAGCGCGTGCCGGACTGGTACTCGTCCGGTTCGCGTTCTCCGTACTCGACGTCGATACCATCGACGCGAATTGAGGGCGAACCGAGAAACTTCTTCGTGCGCGCATCTTCCGAGTCGTTGACCTCGGTATACGCGACTTCGATGGTAGGGTCGGTTGATTCGATGGCCATCTTGAGGGCCTCTTCGGCCTCAGGGGTGCGGCCCGTGCTCTTGGAGTACAGGAACTCGATTTTCATTCGTCTGCTCTTTGAATTGGATTGTTTGGCGCCAGGCCTCGCTGCTCGGCCCATCTCGCGACGGTCCTCGCTTCGAAGCCAAGTTCGCCCGGTACGTAATACTG
>JANPDX010000821.1:0-6812 GCA_031431695.1 Dehalococcoidia bacterium | reverse complement strand
CATCCGGAGCGGGCTCGGCCACCTCCGGGGATGTTTGCC
The DNA here is from genome assembly GCA_031431695.1 of Dehalococcoidia bacterium. GTDB lineage: Bacteria > Chloroflexota > Dehalococcoidia > Tepidiformales > Tepidiformaceae > Amarobacter. The sequence goes on along the minus strand of JANPDX010000821.1, from coordinate 6,773 downwards.
GAGCCATGAAGGCACGGGCCGCACCCGGTCGCGAATCATTCGGTACAATTGATCGATTTAGCTGATCGGAGCTGCTATTGGCTTTCGACAAGGGACGCGTCGTTAGGGACCGAGCCCTCCCGGCGCCGCTGGACGAGTTCTGCGACGCGCTGGAAGCCGAAGTGCGCGCAGCGTCGGCGGGCGCGTCAGCAAGTGCGGTGCAACTGAGCAACGGCCGGAAGCTGAGACAACTCGGCTCGGCCTACCAGTACTCGTTCACCATCGACGCCAACTTGCAGATGCCCGACGGCGCCCCCGTCGAATTGCGGCTTCCCGGTGGCGACGGCATGGAAGCGCAGATTGTCTCAACGTCAGGAAACTCGATCGTCATTGGCGTTCGTGTTCCTCTCGGGGACTTTGTCCCGAAGGCGCTTCTGGTCAGCGATCTGACCATGCTGCTGAAGCGGCTGGCCGACCGAATCGATGAACGCGCGGACCGGCCCAACGCCAGCGGCGAACGGCTTCTCGGGGCGAGGGTGATCTCTGGCCAGCCCGTTAGGCTGGACGACCAAGATGCATACCTGAACGTTGAACTATGGAAGGCAGTCCAAACGGCGCTTGGACTCGACACGACCTACCTGTGGGGACCGCCTGGAACAGGCAAGACAAGGGTGATTGGCGAGCTCGCCCGGCGTTTGGTCGAAGGTGGGTCTTCGGTGCTAGTCGTCTCCCACACGAACAAGGCCGTCGATGAGGCGTTGATCAGTATCAACGAGCGGCTGCGCCCGGACCGTGACGATGGGTCCGTGCTTCGCGTGGGGCAGCCCTCCACCGATCGGGTTGGCAGACACCTTTTGCTCGAAACCCACGTTCAGCGGCGGCAAGCCGATCTTGCGTCCCAGCTCGCCGCCGCGCTTGAGCGAGCGGAGGTGCAATCCGTCGAGGTCACTATGCTCGGTCGTCGGCTCGACCTCGCGGAATGGGTTGCCGTCGCGTCAGAGGACCTGCCGGCGATGCGCCGGGAGTCGGAGGCAGTTGATGGTCTGGCGGTGGAGGTCGATCGCCTCGCTGGCGAGGAGGAACTGCTGGCTGCGCAGGCAGAGGATTGGGATCACCAGGAACAGCTCGCGCCAGTCGCGATCAAACTCTTGGCAGAATTGGACGCCCTTGAGCGCGCTGTCGCCGCAGAATTGTCGCAACTGAAGCGGGCCGAGACAGAGCATCAGACCGCCACCGCAGATCTAAGCCAGAAGACCGAATTGCTGGAACACTCGCTGGCCTCCAACGGGCTGACGCGGCGTTGGAAGCGACTTCCGGACCCCGTCGCACAGCGAGCAATCGTGGGGCAAGCAGAGAGGCAAGCGCGTCTGCGCGCGGAGTCAGTGCATGGACACAGGTTGGCACTGGCGGAGCTTGAGGCAACTGCACGCAGTCGCTCCACGCAGCTTCAAGAAACGCGAAGCATGCTGAGACTTCCGGAGGGTGACACAGTCGAGGCAGCGACAGCATTCCGCAGCGAATTGAAGATCGCTCAGGAAAGCAGTAAGGATGCGAGTGCTGCCCACCGCGCGCGCTCGTATGCGCTCCTTTCCGATGTTGCGGAAAAAGTTACGGCAGTCCACGACTGGGGCCTTATGCCTGGTCCGCCCGCCGACACAACGGAAGGGCGCTTCGACTACCTCCAAACCGCACTGAATGCCGCCAAAGCCGCGACGGGCGGCCAGAAGGCCGAGTCGATAGCAGCCGCGCTGTCTCTGGCCAACGATCGACTGCGAGCGACAGAGGCTGAGGTGGCCATCATCGAGAGGCAGCTTCAGGAAGTCGAGGCTGAGCTGATTCGCGAAGCGAGCCTGATTGCAACCACGCTAACCCGTGCGTACTTGCGCGATCCGATCCAGAAGCGCGGATTTGATGTCGTGATCCTCGACGAAGCGTCCATGGCGCCCATACCAGCTCTCTGGCTGGTTGCGGGTCTCGCGGAGCGGACAGTGGTGGTGGGCGACTTTCTTCAGCTGCCGCCGATCTGCCAGTCAACTGACGCCATCGCGCAGAAGTGGCTTGGCCGAGATGTCTTCGCGTTGGCTGGCTTCGAATCCGTGGACTCCATCAAGGATGGCGGCCCCGCCCACTTTGTGGCGCTGGAGGAGCAGCACCGCATGCACCCGACCATTAGTTCGCTCCCGAACACCCTGGTCTACGAGGGACATCTCCGAGACGCCGCCGGTATGGACAAGGACAGCGTCGCCAAAGATTTTGCAGGATGGTTTCAGCCCATCACCGAAGGCGATCATGCGGTCACGGTCGTAAACACAGAGTCACTGCATGCTTGGGTCACCAGCGTGCCCCGAGGAAGGGGCGCGAGCCGGCTGAACTTCCTTAGCGCCGTGGCTTCCTCGAGAATCGCCCAGTCGCTACTTAGCGACGCGCGTCCGAGATGGAGTGACGGCCAGGATCCACGAGTCATCATCGCGTGCCCCTATCAACCCCATTCACTGCTCTTGACGCGCCTACTCGATGATCAAAAGATCAACGGGGAGGTGACGGCAGGCACCGCGCATCAGCTTCAAGGACAGGAGGCGCCGATCGTGATTCTCGACCTGGTGAACGATGAACCCCACTGGAAGGTGGGGATGTTCATGGTGCAGCACGACGAGGGCACCATGCGCCTGTTGAATGTCGCGATGACCCGGGCCCAACGACGGCTGATCGTCGTTGGAGACCTCCAGTGGATCAGAAGCAACACTAAGCCTCACGCCTTCATGCGGCGTTTCTTGGAACTTGCTGTAGAGCGAGGCGTCGTTGTCGATGCGCTCGAACTTCTCCCGGATCTCGACCTGCGCGCGGCGGTGGGCATACATTCTGCGATGAGTGGCGGCCCAGCCGAGATGCCCCACGAACGTACTATCCTGACCCAGGAACTCTTCTTCCCGGCGATGGAACGGGATCTCTCCGCTGCACTTACGCGCATCGTTATCTACTCGCCGTTCATCACGAACGACAGGCTCGCGCGCTTGGAAGTTCATCTCAGGCACTTGGTTGGTCGGGGTGTCTCCGTGTGGGTAGTGACAAAGGCGTTGTCCGAACGAAGCAAGAAACAGGCGCCTGTTTATCAGCAACTTGAAAACGCACTCGCCCATTGGGGTGTTAGGGTCATTCACAAACTCCATATGCACGAGAAGTTGGTGTTTATTGACAAAGCAATTATCTGGACCGGATCTCTCAACCCGCTGAGCTTCAGCAATACTCAGGAGATCATGGAGCGGAGGGCGAATAAAGTCGTTGTAGCTGACTTCGCTCGCACCATTCGGCTGGACGAGATGCTTCAAGTGTACGTCGATGGGAACGGTACTTGTCCTGTGTGCCGAGGCGAACTGGTACCGGCTGAGGGTAAAGACGAGCCTTTCTACTGGCGATGTACGACCGATGGGTGTTACTCCCGCAGCTTGGGGCAGACCGCCCCGCGTGGCGGCACACTCCAGTGTGGTACTTGTGGTGGCGAGTTCAGCTTTGGAGCTTGGGGAGACAAGCCGGCATGGAGGTGCGTGGAAAACTCCAAGCACCGTCAGGCCGTTCATCCCAGTCATCTCCGGCTTCCGAAGATGCGAGCGCTTATCCCAAAGAGAGACCTTGCGCGGCTTGAGGGTCAGTTTTCCCCGAAGATTTAGGTCGGGCAGCGCGCCGCTCTCTAACGGTCGCGGCCAGGTTTGGAGCGATTGGATTGCACGACTGGCCCGCTCCGCCTGACCTACCAGGCGTCGATTGCGCTCCGCTTCTTGCCTTCTCGCGGCGCCGGCGGCCGGATGGAGGCCAACAGGTTCGCCAGCCAGAAGCGCGTTTCCGCCGGGTCGATCGCGTCGTCGATGCCGAAGCCGCTGGCGTTGTTCAAGGCCTTCCCGTTTTCGTAGGCGCGGGCGACCATCGATTCGTACTTCTCGCGGCGTTCTTCAGGGTCTTCGATGGCCGCCAGGACTTCGCGGAAGCCGAGCTTCACTGAGCCTTCGAGCCCCATGCCGCCGAACTCTCCCGTCGGCCAGGACACTGCGAACATCGGCACCTTGTAGGAGCCGCCGGCCATGGCGATCGCGCCAAGCCCATAGGCCTTGCGCAGGATGACGGTGAAGAAGGGCACCTCGAGGTTCGCGCCGATGAGGAACATCCGGCTTGAATGGCGAACGAGGGCCGTCTTTTCGATTTCGGGGCCGACCATGATCCCGGGCGTGTCGCAGAGGTAGAGCAACGGGATATCGAAGGCGTCGCAGAGTTGCATGAAGCGCGCCGCTTTGTCCGCTCCATCAGAATCAATTGCTCCACCGAGGTGCGCCGGGTTGTTCGCGATGACGCCGACGGGGCGCCCCTCGATCCGAATCAGCGAGGTGATGCTCCCGACGCCGAACTTCGGCCGAAGTTCGAGCACCCCGCCTTCGTCGGAGAGCGTCTCTATCACCTTTCGGATGTCGTACACGCGCAGACGGTTCTCCGAGATGATGCGGCGCATAAGACGCTGATCCGGGGCTTTCCAGCCTTTCAGGCGCCCCTGGAAATACGAGAGGTACTTCTTCGCGACCTCCACCGCCTCGATCTCGTCCTTCACCAGAAGGTCGACCACTCCACTCGCGACCTGGACATCCATGGGGCCGATATCCTCGGGCGCGTAAATGCCGAGCCCGCCGCCTTCGATCATCGCCGGGCCGCCCATGCCGATGTTCGAACCCTCGGTCGCGATGATGACATCGCAGCAGCCGAGCAGTGACGCATTGCCGGCGAAACATCGCCCGGAAGTGATGCCCACCATCGGTACCAGGGCGCTGAGCTGGGCAAATCGCGAGAACGTCCGCTGGCCGCTCTCGCCGACCCGGTCGGTATCGCCCGGGCGGCCGCCGCCGCCTTCCGCGAACAGGATCATCGGCATCCGGCCGTGTTCGGCGACATCGATGAGGCGGTCGGTCTTACGGTGGTTCTGGGCTCCCTGCGTACCCGCGAAGACGGTGTAGTCGTATGCCATGATTGCGCATCGTGCGGCCGGGTCATCGAACAGGTCCCCATTCACCCGCCCGACTCCGGTGACCATGCCGTCCGCGGGGCTCTTCACGATGAGTTCCTCTTCGGAGCGGCGGGCCCGTTGCGCGGCCAGCACCAGGGCGCCGTATTCCACGAAGGTCCCGGGATCGACAAGTTGGGCAATGTTTTCGCGAGTGGTCTGCTGGCCAGTCTTGCGTCTGCGTGCCACCGCGTCGGGTCGTTGTTCATCCCGCGTCAACGCGCGCCGGCCGAGGACCCGTTCGAGGTCAGGGCGGATGAAATCGAGGTCGATGGCTTCTTCTTCCACGACGGCGCCCACTTCGGTTTCGGTCTCTTCGAGCACGAGCAGTGCCAGTCCTTCGATGATGATGTCGCCTTTGGCCACTGCCACTCGCCGCACAATGCCGCTCTCTTGGGCCTTGATTTCGTGCTCCATCTTCATCGATTCCATGATGAGCACGGTCTGGCCGCCGCGGACCGCGTCTCCCACTTCGACCAGGATACTGACGATCGTGCCTTGCAGCGGCGACTCCACCACCACCATGCCGTCGGCCGCCACTTCTTTCGCGGCGACCGGCTTCATCGCGCCACGGGTCTCGGACTGGCCATAGGAAAGCACAGCGAGTGGATCCTGTTTGTCGATGGTAACTCCGGCATGGCCAGCCCTCGGCTCGACTGACGGGGCCACGGGTTCCGGCTCGACGATGGAGGCCAGCACCTCCGCGGCGTGGTCATCGATGTAGCGTGTATAGATCTCACCGGCGAGAAAGTCCGGGTGTTCGAGCAACGCGCAAAGGAATGCGGCGTTTGTCTTCGTCCCTTCGATCCGAAATTCGCCGAGGGCCCGAGCAGTGCGCGCGGCCGCGACTCTTATGTCGTTCACCGGTGCGTAGCCGATGACCTTCGCGAGCAACGAATCGAACCTGGTGCTCGGCTGGAACCCCGTATAGCCGAAGGTATCGACGCGGACGCCGGGGCCGCCGGGCGGATCGAACACATCAAGTCGTCCCCCGCCGGGGCGCACGGAGCCGTCCGGCTGCATCGTCTCCATGTTGACCCGCGCCTGTATGGCGAAGCCGCGGGGCGGCGCTCCCTGGGCCACGCCCATCTCCGCAAGCGGCCGGCCACTCGCAATCTCGATTTGGGCCCGCACCAGGTCGATGCCCATCACCTCTTCGGTGATGGTGTGTTCCACCTGGAGCCGGGCGTTCGCCTCGATGAAGAAGAACGGCGTGCCATCGTGCAGCGGCTGGCTCGCATCGACAAGGAACTCAACGGTGCCGGCATTCTGGTAACCGACCGACTTCGCGAGGGCAACGGCCGCCGAAGTGACGCGTTCACGCAGGCCAACCGGGAAGGCTGGCGCCGGCGCGATTTCGAGGATCTTCTGGTGGCGGCGCTGCAGGCTGCAGTCGCGCTCACCGAGGTGAATCACCGCTCCGTGTGCGTCGCTCAACACCTGTACCTCGATGTGGCGGGCCCGCGGAATGAACTGCTCGGCGTAAAGCCGCCCATCGCCGAACGAAGCGCGAGCCTCCGATTCGGCCCTGGGAAAGAGCTTCGCTATCTCGGCAGGTTCGTTGATGACTCGGAGTCCTCGGCCACCGCCGCCAGCAACGGCTTTCAATAGCATTGTGGCACCGGGCGTTAGTGCGGCCATGAAGGCGGCGGCCTCCTCGACCGTCGCGACCGGCTCGCCGCGAAGGATCGGGAGGCCCGCGGCCGAAGCAGCAGCGCGGGCACGAACTTTGTCTCCCATCATCCGCAATGATTCG
>JANPDX010000820.1:0-3156 GCA_031431695.1 Dehalococcoidia bacterium | reverse complement strand
ACCAGGTTGTAGTGGTTCTGCATCGAAACGAACTTGCTCCAGCCGTGGGTCTCGGCCGTGTGCTGCGCCTTCGAAAACTGCCACGCGTACATGCTCGAGGCTCCGATGTAGAGGGCCTTTCCAGAACGAACGACGTCGTTTAGCGCCTCCATGGTCTCTTCGATCGGCGTGAATGGGTCCCAGCGGTGAATCTGGTAGAGGTCGACGTAGTCCGTCCCGAGCCTCCGCAACGAGGCATCGATGCTTTGCATAATGTGCTTCCGCGAGAGTCCGCGGTCGTTCGCGTCGGAACTCATTGGGTTGCAGACCTTGGTCGCGATGACGAGTTTGTCGCGCTGGCCCATCTCTTTCAGAAGCTTGCCGGTCACTTCTTCGCTCGCCCCGACCGAGTAGACATCCGCGGTGTCGAAGAAGTTGATCCCCGCTTCCAGAGCGCGCTTCACGAACGGCCTTGCGGCGTCCTCGTCGAGCACCCAGTCGCGCCATTTGGGACTGCCGTAGGTCATCATGCCGAGGCAGATCGGTGAGATTTTCAGACCGGTCTTGCCGAGATTTCCGTATTTCATGTGGGCTCCTGGGCGCCAAGCGCGCGTGTATGTCGTGGGCCGATGATACACGGCAGGTAGATTCGACCGAACTGGAGTCGCGGGGCTCGGTCCCCGCTCAATCACCACTTGGCTCGACTCTGCGCTCTGACCCCAGCCCTTTAAAATTCCCAGATGCGCTTGCCCAAGGACACGAAGTTGGAGCACGGAGAGGACTACTTCGATTTGGAGCGAGTCGATCCTGCAGGGCGGGGCGGCGGCGACCGAACTGGAGTCGCGGGGACCGGCTGTGCGACTATGCCCAGTTTTGCGAGCGAAGCCGATTGCCGAACGGAGTCCAGCCTCACGCGCTGGTGGGCTGGACTTCTCCCGGCGTGAGTTCCGCTCGCTTCAATACACGAAGGACCACGTGGAGGGTGGCAAGGAAGACGTAGAACATCCATGTCATCCAAATGTTCGCGTCATAGCCGCTTTTCTGTCTGTCATTCCAATGGCGCAACGCGAAATTGTTGGCAATGTTGAACAAGTCGGATTCATCCTTTTGGAACAGCGCTTCCGTCAGTTTTGGTCGGAGGAACTCAAGCACGTCCGCAAGGTCTCGGACCGCGTCACGCCGACCTTCTGGAGTTGCACCGCGGACCCGCCACTTTCTAATCGCCGACTCTATCCGTTCGCGCGCATGCCCTTCCGTGAACTCGGGAATTGGTTGGGACAACAACTCGTTGAGACCTGTGTCACCCATCCGCAATAGTTCACCGGCTGAGTCTAGTTCCCAACCGCCTTCGTAATCGGCAAGGATCACATTCATGGCATCGCGAAAGTCGCGCCGGCCGGCCTCCGTGTCGAAGCTTGTCCAATGTTGGCCACACTGATTGTATTGGTGGTAGGACCCATCCACGGGGAGAGATGAGTGGTCGTGCAGAAACTCGATGACATCGAACAGGTCGTCTTCGGCGAGGCCGTCGAAGTCGTCCGAAAACGGCCAAATGTCCTTTCGCAGAGCAAAGAGCACGACCTCGCGAAGATTGGCACCCAACGTGCCGGGCACCTCATCCGCGTCGATGCAGTAGTACCCAAATGACTCTTGGAAGTACCCACGCTCGACCAGCCGAGAGTAGGCGACGAACGCCAGCTTTCGTAGCACGTCGAGGTTCAATACCGCGTTCGGGTTGCTTCCAGATCGGGTCGAGTAATATTTCCGCACGATGTGAACAAGTATACCTGCTTACGTCGGTTAGCATATAATCAAACGCTGGATCTGGTAACTTCCGGTGTCCTCATGCACCCCGGAAATACGGCATCGAAACCTCGTCACTCACGTCCTGCCAGACCACTTCTACAGGCATGTCGCATTTCACCTTCGCCGGGTCGGTGTCCACGAGCAGGCTGGTCATCCTCGGGCCTTCCTCAAGCACGATTGCCGCGACGGTGTAGGGCACGTCCGGTTCGAAATCTGGCGATTGCGCGCGGTAACAGACCGTGTAGCTGTAGAGCGTCCCGCGACCGCTCGCCTCGAACCATTCCAGTTCTCGCGCAAGGCACTCAGGGCAATGGGTGCGGGCGTAATAGAAGACGTGGCCGCTCGGGCAACGCTGCAACATCAGCTTGTGCTGTTTCGTCGCGGCCCAAAACGGCGCGGAAGTCGGGATGGGGTTCGGGACCGGGACCGGGTTCGGTCGATACGTCGTCATGGTTACGCGCCCCTCAAGATGAGCGAGACCTGCTCGCTCATGATCCCGCCATTGCCGTTCACGAAGGCCGTATCGCACTTGCGCAACTGTCGTTGGCCAGCGCGCCCGGTGAGTTGAAGCACCGCCTCGGTCACATGCGACATGCCCCCGGCGATGCCGGCCTGCCCGAACGAGAGCTGCCCGCCGTGGGTGTTCATCGGAAAGTCGCCCCTGTAGGTCATGTCGTGTTCCTGCACGAACCGGCCAGCCTCGCCTTTGCCGCAGAAGCCGGTGTCTTCGAGCGTCAGCAGCACCGTGATGGTGTAGCAGTCGTAGAGCGAAGCCAGGTCGATGTCCTTCGGCTTCAGCCCCGACATCGCCCATGCGCGGTCGGCAGCCGACTTGATTGGCGAGTGCGTGAAGTCCGGCTCGTAGGTCACCGAGCGATGGGTCGTGTTCTCGCCGCCGCCGACCACGAACACGGGCCGGTATTTCGTCTTCGCGGCCTTCTCTTTCGAAGTGACGACGACGGCCGCGCCGCCCATGCAGGGCATCACAATCTCCAGCATGTGCAACGGGCTGCAGATCATCGGCGAGTTCAGCACGTCCTCGGTCGTGATGGGCGTGTTGCGGAAGACGGCCGTCGGGTGGGCGAGCGCGTTCGTGCGCTGATCCACCGCCACCTTCGCGCGCTGCTCATCGGTCAGGCCGAATTCGTGGGCGTAGCAGTTCGCGATCATCGCGTAGCCGTAGGTCCCCTGGACAGCGCCGAACGGGATTTCGAACTCGGCCTGGGGCGAGCCCCACCCCCCGCCGCCCCAGTCACGGGCGCGTTGCATCGCAGCGGCCTTCGGATTCTGGGGGTGGGCCTGCGTGTAGAGCATGCAGAGCGCCGTCTCGCAGAGGCCCGCTTCGATAGCCATCGCCGCCCGCAACACGAG
>JANPDX010000819.1:0-3379 GCA_031431695.1 Dehalococcoidia bacterium | reverse complement strand
CTGCGCATGCGCTTCGGCATCGAGATGAATACCGATCACACGCTGGAAGAAGTCGGCAAGCAGTTCGATGTCACGCGCGAACGCATCCGCCAGATCGAAGCCAAGGCGCTGCGCAAACTGCGCCATCCGTCGCGTTCCGAGCGACTGCGCAGCTTCCTGGATAATAATTAAATCAGCAATTCCCCGCGGGGGGAAATAAAATGGCCGGGCGAGAAACCCGGCCATTTTTTGTGCCGCAGTTGTTGAAAAGCGGGCCTGTAGCTCAGCTGGTTAGAGCAGAGGACTCATAATCCTTTGGTCGAAGGTTCAAGTCCTTCCAGGCCCACCAATATCCACGCGGGTTTCAGCCGTTTTTAGCTTTCATGTGAAGCAGGGCCAGTGTAATTCTGGTGCAGAAACCAAATTTCCGCGCCGTAGTCCGTCAGATCCGTAGTGGCCATATAAACCAGCCGCGCTGATATACCGTCCGGTATGGGGGCGATTTCTAATTTGACGATCGATACGTTAAGGATTAATCGACGGCCGTGCCATGGTCCGCCTCTCAGTTCGACCTCTTTCGTCTTCATCATCTCAGTTTCCTCATAGCTTTCTACAAGCTATCGAGTTGCAAATGCGCATAGCGCTGCGTCACGTTCGGTTGTGAGTGGCCGAGGATCTTGCCAACGGTGTAGAGGTCGACCCCGGCGTTGATGAGCAGGTTGGCGCAGGAGTGGAAGGTCGTGGAACCGCACCCCCGGTATGGCCTTGGCGACGGCGTGGGAGAGCGTGGAGAGGTGCAAGCCGATCGGCAGGAGCCTTGAGCCATGGGCGCAGCGCCGGCTCGACCGCGGCGATCCCCTAGGGCACAATCGGCGCCAACGATCACGCATCAGGGTGTGGCAGCCAGTGGCTCGGAAAAATACCAATGGCAAGAACGCGGGTGCCCCACTCGGCTTCGAGGCCAAGCTCTGGGCTGCTGCCGACGCGCTTCGCAACAATATGGACGCGGCCGAGTACAAGCACGTCGTCCTCGGCCTCATCTTCCTCAAGTACATCTCCGACGCGTTCGAGGCGAAGCACGCTGAACTGGAAGCGCAGCGCAAGCAGGGCGCAGATCCCGAAGACCCGGACGAGTATCGCGCCGTCCGCATTTTCTGGGTTCCACCCGAAGCGCGCTGGCAGTACCTGAAGTCGATGGCGCCACAGCCGACGATCGGCCAGTTGGTCGATGACGCGATGAGCGCTGTCGAGCGCGACAACCCGCAACTAAAGGGCGTGCTGCCCAAGGACTTCGCCCGGGCGGGACTCGATAAGCAGCGGCTTGGCCAGATCATCAATCTGGTCAGCGACATTGCGCTGGGCAGCGCTGCCGACCGCGCGAAAGACACGCTCGGCCGCGTGTACGAGTACTTCCTGTCGCGCTTCGCCAGCGCCGAGGGCAAGAGCGGCGGGCAGTTCTACACGCCCTCACACGTAGTGCGCGTGCTGGTCGAGATGCTCGCGCCCTACAAGGGCCGCGTCTACGACCCTTGTTGCGGCTCGGGCGGCATGTTCGTCAGCAGCGAGAAGTTCATCGAGGCCCATAGCGGAAAGCTCGGCGACATTTCCATCTACGGCCAGGAATCCAACTACACCACCTGGCGTCTGGCCAAGATGAACCTCGCCATCCGCGGCATCGACGCGCAGATCGGACACGGCGACACGTTCCACAACGACGCGCACCCCGATCTGAAGGCCGACTGGGTGCTGGCCAATCCGCCGTTCAACGACAGTGACTGGCGCGGCGAATTGCTGAAGGACGACAAGCGCTGGGTTTACGGGGTGCCGCCTGCGGGCAACGCCAACTACGCCTGGGTGCAGCACTTCATCCACCACCTCGCACCCACCGGGCTCGCCGGCTTCGTGCTCGCCAACGGCTCGATGTCCTCCAACCAGTCAGGGGAGGGTGAGATACGAAAGGCCATCATTGAGGCTGACCTCGTGGACTGCATGGTCGCGCTGCCGGGCCAGCTTTTCTATTCGACGCAGATCCCGGTGTGCCTGTGGTTCCTCGCGCGTAACAAGAATAACGGCCGCTTCCGCGACCGACGCGGCGAGACTCTGTTCATTGACGCACGCAAACTGGGATCGATGGCGGACCGCACGCACCGGGAGCTAACCGACGATGATCTCGCGAAGATCGCCGGCATCTACCACGCATGGCGCGGCGACAAGGACGCGGGCAAGTACGTCGACGTATCCGGTTTCTGCAAGGCTGCCAAGCTCGACGATATTCGCGAGCACGGGCACGTTCTCACGCCCGGGCGTTATGTGGGCGCGGGAGCCATCGAGGACGACGGTGAGCCGTTCGAAGGGAAGATGAAGCGGTTGGCCACGACGCTGCGCGAGCAGCAGGCCGAGGCCGCGAAACTGGACGCATCCATCGCTGTTAACTTGAAGGAGCTTGGGTATGGCTCGTGAGTGGCGGGACGTGGCGCTACAGGAGCTTGCTGAAGACGTCACCGTCGGTCATGTCGGACCTATGGCATCGGAGTACGTACCAACGGGTATCCCGTTTCTACGGTCTCAGAACGTAGAGCCGCTTAGAATCAATGATTCGGACCTGAAGTTCATCACGCAGGCGTTTCACGGCCGGCTCCGCAAGTCTGCTCTCTCTCCCGGTGATGTCGTCATTGTGCGTACCGGGAAGCCAGGGGCATGTGCAGTGATCCCAGACTCATTTCCGGTCGCGAATTGTTCCGATCTCGTCATCGTTCGGTGTGGTTCAGAACTCGACCCGCGGTTTCTTGCGTACTACGTCAATTCCGTCGCCGTACATCACGTCAACTCGCATCTCGTTGGGGCCGTGCAGCAGCACTTTAACGTGGGCTCGGCTCGCACGATGCTTATGCACCTGCCTGAACTCCCAGAACAACGCGCCATCGCCCATATCCTCGGCACGCTGGACGACAAGATCGAGCTGAACCGGCGGATGAACGAGACGCTGGAGGCGATGGCGCGGGCGCTCTTCAAATCGTGGTTCGTGGACTTCGACCCCGTTCGAGCGAAGGCTGAAGGCCGCGATCCGGGGCTGCCCAAGCACATCGCCGATCTATTTCCGGATTCCTTCGAGGACTCGGAGTTGGGGGAGATTCCGACGGGGTGGCGGGTTGGCTCGGTAGATGATGATTTCGACTTGACCATGGGGCAGTCACCGCCCGGCGAGACATACAACGAGACGGGCGTGGGGTTGCCGTTCTATCAAGGCTGCACGGACTTCGGCTTCCGCTTTCCGACACGGCGTATTTACTGCACCGCTCCGACTCGACTTGGAAAGGCAGGCGATACGCTTGTCAGCGTGCGGGCACCTGTGGGCGATATCAACACGGCGACAGAGGACTGCGCTATCGGGCGCGGCGTA
>JANPDX010000818.1:0-5140 GCA_031431695.1 Dehalococcoidia bacterium | reverse complement strand
TTCGGGTCGAACTTCTGATCTGCGGACACCGGCGCGTCCCGATCGCCGTCGCCGTCGCGGAAGCGTATATGAAGGGACTGATGAAGGCGATTCCAGGGGTGCTTGGGATCGGCATCGTAGAGCCTCATGCCGTTCCCATCCGGGGGCGCGGCCATCACTCGCGCGTCCGTGGTCGTCCTCACCAAGGAAACGCAGAGACCGGCGACAATAAGAATCAGGCCGACCAAGAGCGATATCTGGTGACTTGAACGTGGCTTCATCATCGCTGACCCCTTCCACAAACATGCCTTTGAAGCACCCAACCGCCGAACAGTGAAGTGTACCGCACGCGGCCTACTTCAATCGCTCGAGTTTGCCCGTTCGTTTCACGATGTTCTTGTAGTCCCACTGGGCTTGGGACACGATTCCTGAATCGAACAATGGCCGGTTATGGACTCGAACCGAGGCCAAGCTCTCGAAGTAACTCGATGATTTCCCGATATCCCTCGCGATCAAGGTCAGGGTCATCTTCGTAGGCACCGGCCAATCCGCGCTGCGCGCAGTCCATGGCGCGTGTTGCATCGGCGCCTCGCTTCACCAAAGTCCGGATGATCCTCTTGTGCCGATGCACGACCGCGGTGAGCAGCGGCGTCGAACCGTAGTCCTGTTCGCGGCGTTCAATATCAACTCCGTGGTCCAGAAGCCACTCAAGCCATTCCGGTCTGTCTCCGTAGATGCAATCGTGAAGCGGCGGCGGGATGCCATCCACGGACTCGACCGCAGTGGGGTCCGCAGTGATGACTCGTAAGGCCAAATCGAAATCGTTCGCGTCGATGGCATCGAAGATGGACGGCGGTCGGTCTTGTCTTGGAAAGTCATCGATCGGCGGACTCAGCTCGAACGAGCCCGTCGCGGCAGCCAGCAACCGAAAACCGCAGTAGCGTCCGGGATTGTTCGGAATCCAGCCCCAGCGCTGGGCGGAACGGCAGAAGCGGGCACTGTTGAAGTAGGTCCCCCCGCGAACGGATCGACTGGAATTAGCCCAGAACCAGTCCTGACACCATTCCCAGACATTGCCAAGCATGTCATGGAAACCCCACGCGTTCGGCGTCTTCTGACCGACTGCGTGCGGCCTTTCGTCCGCATTGTCATGATACCACGCAACTTCCTGCGGTGGGCCATGACGTGGCTCCGAGCTTCCCGCCCGGCAGGCGTATTCCCATTCCGCTTCCGTCGGCAACCGATACTCCCAGTCGTCAGGGAGCACTCCGGCTTCGCGGTCGAGTTTGGTGAGCTTTTGACAGTATTCATTCGCCGAATTCCAGTCCACCGAATCAACCGGTGCATCCCCAATCTGCTCATGGCCCGTCGGATTCGTGCCTGTGACCGCTGCATACTGTTCCTGCGTGACCGGCGTTTTCCCCAAATAGAAGTCGTTCACGAAGGTGACTTCGCGCCGCCGTTCCCACACCTGATGACCATCCTCGGACTCCGGGCTCCCCATGGTGAAAGAACCGGCAGGCACCCTGATCATCACTCCGCCGGCGGAACTCTGGAATTCTGAAGTCGGAGATTTCGACATGACCATGCGAACTGGATTAACAAGTCGTCGCATAAGTCGTCAATTTATACGCACATGGCGATTGCGATTAGGCGGCCCTCAAGGGCCCGCGCCGCTCGTCGGCAGCATTGCCGCATGTTGAATGCAAAGACCTGACACCACTCGCACGCCTTCCCTGATCCTAGGCCGGTTCTCTTTGTTTGCTTGGTTCAAACACCCAAACGTTTGAGACTTCCCGCGACATAATCGGACATCGCGGACTCCACCGTGCCGCGAAACTCCGTCGCTATCATTTCATCTTCATGCCAACGCGAGGTATACACTCCAATGTCTTCTACAGGAGGCGGAGGTTTATCCCTCATAAACATACCCCGACGGATGATTTCGAGATCCCAACGTAGGAACAAGATTGTTCCATCCACGATGCCAGAATCGAGAAGAGTCTTCTGAGGATCCAGCGAGTCCTCCGGGTTACCGCCCGTAGTTAGGTTCCACTTAAGATGCGCTACAAGGGATGGCAAACCGTGAGGATTCACGGCAACAGACTCGGGCAATCTCAATGCGGACAGGACGAGGTTGACGAGCCCGCCACAGGTCGCATCGGAACTCACCAAGAATTCAAATGACTGGCCAGTCTTGAAACTCTTCAGAAAAAGTTTTCGGAGCGGTTTTCCGGATCCGGTATCTAATCGAATCGGACCGCCCGGAATTGCCAGCACAAGCGTAACCGTGGGAAAGAAACGATTTACAATCTCCGGCTGTGTATACAGGATGGCTTCGATATGATCCCCATCGTAGATAAAGTGCTCTTCGCCAGCTTGGCTCAACGCCTTATTGAGCTTCAGTCGTTGATCTCCTGTTGGTACAAAGGGGATCGCTAGTCCGTACGAAGTCCAATTGTATTCCTTCTGCGCTCTGACCGCTTGCTGAGCAGACCGTGCTACAGAACGGACTAGATCGGCGCGGAAACGGGAATAAGCTTTGCATTGAATCGCAAGTCTGCTTCGGGGATTAAATAGGTCGATACCATGGTCGGGAGATTTTATCCTGTGCCACTCGTCGGGTGCTGTCCGACTGCGCTCCTTGAGTAAGGAAAGGATAAGAAGTTCGAAGTTTTCCGCTGTCGAATCGTTTGGCCCGACAAGCCGCTCCAAGGAAAGCACTCTCATCTGTTAATGTTCTCCGCGAATAATTAAACGAGCGTCCCCGTTTTAACACTCCGGTGCAAGCGAAATCAACCACACGCATGATAGGGTCATGATTCAAAATCTGACAAAAGGCGCGGATCAAGGGACGCGTTCTTCCTGACGTTTTTGACTTTGATGATTCAAAACCAGCAGTGCGAGCGGTGTCAGGTCTCAACATTCAACATTCAGTTCATCAAAGCGATTTGAGGAACCTGATCAGCACCGCTCGATCCGCCGCGAGCATCGTGCGGAATGCTTCCTTCGCCGCCTCGGCTTCACCGCTGTGCCAGAGGATTGCTTCATCGAGGCTGCGGGCGCGGTCGTTGTGAAGGTAAGCTTCGCCACCGCTGACGCCGGCAGTGAGGCCGATGCTCCAGAGCGGCGGTGTGCGCCATTCGGAGCCGGTGGCGTCGAGTTCGCCCATGTTGTCCGCCAGGCCGGGACCCATGTCGTGCAAGAGCAGGTCGGTGTAAGGATGGATGGTCTGGCTGCGGAGTTCGGTCATGGGATGGACGAACTGGTGGTGAGGTTCGGCGTGTGGCACGCGGCGCATTGAGCGTTGGTGAAAAGTTGCTCGCCCCGGAGAGCCTGGGCATCGGTCAGGTCGCGGCGGGCGCTGATCCCGAGAAGCGCGACGTAGCGGGTGAGCTTCGTGCATCGTGAATCTTTCGATCTGCTTCCAGCCGAGAGCCTCACTTTCCACACGAGGGCGAGAAACCTGTCCCCTCATTCGTCTGTTGCTGTGAGCGCGAGGCGATGGCATTACTGCGTCCATGAATTCGACCATCAAAGAACGCGTGCTCGACCTGGAACGGAAGGTCGCGAGCTTGACTGATGAAATTCGTGGACGCCGCCCGGTGCTCAAGGATTGGACCAGGACCATCGGGATGCTGCCCGACGACGAGATGTCGCGGGAGGCTGACCGTCTCGGCGCGGAGTGGCGCGAGCAGCAGCGCGATCCCTGAGCGGAGATGCTGGTCCTCGATACCAACCACATTTCGATCATCGGCTACGGCATTCCCGCCGGCGAGGAGCTTGCCGCACGACTTCGCTCCGCTGGCGAGGATGTAGTTACCACCGTGATCACTCTCGAGGAGCAGATGCGCGGCTGGCTGGCTCGCATCGGCGCGACGCGCGACATTTACGAACAAGAGACCGCTTATGAGCGGCTGCGAATTCGCACCGAATTCATGGCCGGCTGGACGATGCTCCCGTGGAACCGCGCCTCGGCGGACTTATTTGCAAGATTTCGCCGGGAAGGAATCCGCATTGGCACGCAGGATTTGAGAATTGCCGCCATCACTCTCGCGCACGATGCCACGCTACTGTCGCGCAATCTGCGTGATTTCCGCCTCGTTCCGGGGCTGCGCGTGGAGAACTGGCTGGATTGAGACAAGGGGGAACCTCCGCGATCACAAGACCGGCGCGCCGCGTCAATGTGGCGTGCCACGAGACGAAAGATGCGGACAGTCTGGTGGTAAGTGGGAGGGTCACTCTGGTGAATCTCGCTCTTTTCTCGGTAAGCGTCACCATGTCAGCGGGCTCAGAGCGATTTTAGGAACTTGATCAGCGCCGTTCGCTCGGTCGCGGGCATCGTGCGGAAGGCTTCCTTCGCCGCCTCGACTTCACCGCCGTGCCAGAGGATTGCTTCCTCGAGGCTGCGGGCGCGGCCGTCGTGGAGGTAGGCTTCGCCGCCGCTGACGCCGGCGGTGAGGCCGATGCTCCAGAGCGGCGGTGTGCGCCATTCGGAGCCGGTGGCGTCGAGATCGCCCATGTTGTCCGCCAGGCCAGGACCCATGTCGTGCAAGAGCAGGTCGGTGTAAGGATGGATGGCCTGGCTGCGGAGTTCGGTCATGGGATGATACGAACTGGTGGTGAGGCTCGGCGTGTGGCACGCGGCGCATTGAGCGGTGGTGAAAAGTTGTTCGCCTTGGACAGCCTGCGCATCGGTCAGGTCGCGGCGGGCGCTGACCTGAAGGAGAGACACATAGCGCGTCATCGTCTCAAGGGCTAGTGCGGCGACCCGCCGCGACGAACTTCCCTCGCGCGCCGCTTCAAAGATCGTTCACGAGTTCAAGACTGACGCCGCAGGAAAGTTCGTTTTGGCGAGACGCCCCTTCGCGGCTCAGGACAGGCTCCACCGACACTCGGGACGCGTGAGCTAACCTGCAAATCGCACAACCCAGAAGGAGAACTCGACAGGGTGTTGCCCACAGATTCAGGGCGACCACAGATTTCTTCGGAGGGGCATCTGCGGTCGTCCTGAATCTGCGGGAAAATAGGGTGAGAAATGCGGGCTAGTGCTGCGCTTGGCCCACAAGAAAGCGCGGAACATTTGTCTGTGGAGCTTGTCACGCAGGGGGAGAATAACCACATGGTCCATCAAACAACGACTGGCCCTTCCTGAAAGTGT
>JANPDX010000817.1:0-2009 GCA_031431695.1 Dehalococcoidia bacterium | reverse complement strand
CCCGATGACGCTCGCGAACACGCCGGTCTGCCGCCCGCGGATGCCCGCCGGGTCGAGATCCGCGGCGATTACCTCGCGGCCCTTGCCTCCGCCCCGCAACGGACGCTGTGCTTCCCGCAATCCCACATTGGCGGCCAGGGGAAGAACCTCCCGTCGCGCTGGCTGCTCGAGTCCGTCTCGGCGCTGGCCGGGGAAGAAGTGAGCAGCGAAGACTTCGAACTGATACGGGAGGTGTCGTGGCTCGTCGCGGTCGCATCCTTCCAGGACGCGCTCCGATCGTCGCACTTGCCCGCCGCCTCCCTTCAGGAGTGGGAGCTGCGAAGCTTGGAACGCACGCACGACCCGCTCAGCCACTTCCTCGCCTCCGAGCCATCGTTCCTTGCGAGCCTCTACGCCGCGACTGTGCGTTTGCCACGCTGGTCCCGGCGATACCCGCACGATCCTTCGGTGCTTTCACCGTGGGCGGGTGGCGTTGGCCCCGGCTACACGATCGATGCCAGTTCTCCCTTCTCTCCGACCGCATTCGAGACCTTTGCGTCCTGCCCGTACAAGTACTTCCTTCGCCAGGTCGGCAGGGTGAAAGAGACGAACCAGCCAGAAGCCATCACTCGAATCTCCGCGGCGGATCGCGGAAACATCATCCACGACACCCTCGAAAAGTTCCTCACGGCTGTGCATGCTGAAGGCAACAGCCCGGGGCCCGATGAAGCATGGTCCGCCGCCGACCTCGAACGGCTCCTGGCGATCGCCGAGGTCGAATGCAACCAGGCCTACGAACGCGGTATCACCGGCAGCGAACTGCTCTGGCGAATCGACCGCGCCCGCATCCGCCGCGACCTCACCCTCTTCCTCGCGGCGGACGCAAACGTCCGAGCCCAGACGCGCGCCGCGTTCATGGAGGCAGAGCACCGCTTTGGCTACGACAACGCCCAGGGCCAATCGTGGCCGCCCGTGGTGGTGGAACTTCCGGGCGGGGGCAAACATCTCAAGTTTCGCGGCCGTGTTGACCGGGTGGACCGCGCCGAGGACGGCCACTTGATCGTGTACGACTACAAGAGCGGCGGCTCGCGAGACTACGCGCCAATCGAAGATGGCGATGACCGCCTCGCCGCAGGGACGCGCCTGCAGCTTCCCCTCTACGCGATGGCCACGCGCCAGGCCCTGGGTGGTAGCGAAACTCCGGTCTCGGCCTACTACTGGTTCGCGAGCGAACGCGAGGCCTTCAAACGCATCGGTTACGAACTCAGGCCCGAAGACGAACATGGCCTGGCCACGACCCTCGGTGTACTTGCCGCCACCGTCGAAGCGGGGTTGTTCCCGCCCGTGCCCGGCAAGAAACAGTTCGCCGGACAGGGCCGCGGCAGCGCGTACCAGAACTGCCAGTACTGCGAATACGACCGGGTCTGTGTAGGTGGCGACCGCACCCGCGCCTGGGACGAAGCGAAAGGTGCTTCCGCAATAGCCGCCTTCGTCGCGTTGGCCGAGGGCCCGGTGGACACGTCCCCGGCGGAGGAAGACAACCATGAATGAACTCACATTGCCGCTCGACCAGGCGGCCCGCGACGACATCGCCTCCCGGGCCTCCGCGACGTTCTTCGTTGAAGCCGGCGCCGGGACAGGCAAGACGCGTGAACTCGTGCAGCGCATCGTTGGCCTCGTTGCCAGTGGCGTGCCGTTGCCCCAGATCGCCGCGATTACCTTCACCAACGCCGCCGCCGCCGAACTTCGCGACCGGGTCCGGCTCGAACTCCAGCGCGCGACCAACGGCGAATCCCCGAAGCTCCCCGAAGCCGAACGCATCCGCTGCTCCGAGGCCCTTGCCGCGATTGACGCCGCATCGATCCAAACGCTGCACAGCTTCGCTCAGCGAATCCTCGCCTTCTACCCCATCGAAGCCGGGCTCCCGCCGCGGCTGGAACTTCGCGATGATGTCTCGGCCAGTATTGCCTTCGAGGAGCGTTGGCAACTGTTCGTCGAGGATCTCTTAAAGGACGGCCTCGGCTCCCCCG
>JANPDX010000816.1:0-2713 GCA_031431695.1 Dehalococcoidia bacterium | reverse complement strand
CACTCCTTTCCGTTCCACAAGTCCAAACAGCGAACAAAAGCAACACACGAATATGGCAATAAGCGCAAATAATGATGCATGGGCATCGTGGCTGTCCCGATCGACGATCTACGATTGGGCCTACCAACGCCGTATCCCGTCGGTGAAGGTCTTCGGTCATGCCCTGCGGTTCAAGGAGTCGGACCTCGACCGACTCATCCGACAGTGGGAGCGCCCTGCCCTTCGCGTCGTCCGAGGTGCGGCATGAGTCCGCGCGTCGGCGGCAAGGACCGCGGCGTGTTCCTTCGCGGCGGGAAGTGGTGGGTGCGCTACCATGATGAGGAGGGCCGCGAGCACCGCGAGTGCATCGGCGCCAAGTCGATGGCGCTCAAAGTGTACCAACGCCGACGGACCGAGATTGCAGAGCGGCGGTTCTTCCCGGAACGATTGCGGCCGGAGGTCGATGTCGACGAGCGGATCCGCCTTGAGGTCGCGCTCGGGAAGCACAAGCGCAGCTCGAAGGACATCGCGCGCATGGGGCGCCTGTGGTCCGATGCCATCGGGGCAATGATGATCCGCAAGGTCACGCCCACCGACATCGCCAACGTCATTCAGGCGCGAAGGCCGAAGGTTTCGGCGCAGACCCTCAAGCACGACTTGGGCTTCATCAAGCGCGTCTTCAAGCGCGCGATCGATGACAATTTCGTGGGCTCGAATCCGGCTGCAAGGGTCGCCATGCCGAAGGTGAGCAACTCCAACGACCGGTTCTTGACACTGGCCGAGGAGGCCGCGTTGCGGTCCGAGCTTCGTGCATCTGACTGGCCCACGGTCGCATTCGCGATCCATACCGGGATGCGCCAGGGTGAGCAGTTCGGGATGCGATGGGACCGCGTCGATCTCCAACGCGGTCGCGTCCTCATCCCGAAGGCGAAAAATCAGGAGCCGCGAAACGTCGAACTGAATGCCACCTCTGTTGCGATCCTGAAGGCGCTACCTCGCGCGATCCGCTGCCCGTGGGTGTGGCTGAATCGCCTCGGGACAAAGCTCAACATCGGCAACCATTACCGTCGCGTCTACGCTCCCGCAGTCCTCAGAGCCGGGCTCGTTGACGTCACGTGGCACACGCTGCGTCACACGTTCGCGAGTCGCCTCGTGATGGCCGGTCGCGACCTGCGGACCGTGCAGGCGCTGCTCGGTCACAAGTCTCAAGCCATGACCGTGCGCTACTCGCACCTGTCCGAAGAGCATCTCCGCTCGGCAGTCGCCGGGCTCGATACCTACACCGAAACCGAAAATCCTACCGGCACCAATACCGGCACCGACCACCAAGCTCTACAGAATCGGGGGACTCGATGAACATCGAAAACGTCAACGTAGTCAACGGGATTTCGACAGCGCGCCAGGCAGGGCTCGAACCTGCGACCTACGGCTTAGAAGGCCGATTCCGTGGCATTCCTGAACCTAGCATCCATGCTGGTTTTCTCGGGAATTCCAGCACTTCGGCCGTTTATTCGCAGTCCGACGATTACGCTGGATTCGGCTTAAATCACGGGTCGAAGCGGCACCAATACCGGCACCAGAAAAAACGACGAACCATCTAACCTCGGAGCGGATTCGAGGAGGTGGTCGTGGCGATTCACGTAGAATCGAAACCGAAGCAGGCCAGAGCCTCGCGCGGTGTATCAGCACTGACGCCGGGGGCTCGACCACGTTCGACAGATGGCGGGCCGATCCGCCGCAGCGGGCCCCCTCCCGCTGCAATCTTACCCCAGGCCGTCGGTGATCGAGCCACCGGCGGGCCTCCCCGAGCGATCGATATCGGAAGCGCGGTGCTGGCGCTGCTGGATCGATCCGGGCCGCGGCAGGCGCTCGAGTACCTGGGCGACTGTCTCAACATTCACGGGGCGGCGATCGACCGATTGACGGCCAGCGTCGCGTTCCTGAAGGCGCAACGAATCTCGACGAAAGGTGGTGATCAACTCATGGCAGCAGCAGGCAAGAAGAAGCCGGCGGCACCGATGGCCAATGCGGCCAAGGCTACCGCCAAGAAGAAAAAGTAACCCTCAAAACGCGAAGGCCCCGCGGCGGTAACCACGAGGCCCTCAAGAAAGGAATGCGAATGTTGAGTTTGTACACCATGAATCAAAACGAGGCAATACAGAATCGTGGCGGTGGATGCGGGGGGACCGGCTATGATGCACGGTAGCGCCCCGAATCGCGATCCTAATAACCAACTCCCGCCGCTCCGCGGCTACCAATCCGACGCCGTCAACGGCGTCCTATCGTCGTGGCGATCGCATCGGGCTGTCTGCCTCGTGGCTCCGACCGGCGCGGGGAAGACCCGCATAGCCGTCGAGATCGCCAATCGATGCCTCTCTACCGATCCATCCACGCGCGGCATCTGGCTCGTCCACCGGCGCGAGCTTGCCATTCAGGGGCGCTCGGCGCTTATCCGAGCCGGCATCGATCACCGCGTTGAGGTCTCGACGGTGCAGGCGCTGATCGCAAATGGGCGCAGGCCCGAAGCTCAGTTCATCGTAGCCGATGAGTCGCACCACTATGTGTCTGACGAGTGGACGAAACTACTACAGGCGTACCCAGACGCCAGGATCGTAGGTGCCACAGCTACCCCGGAACGCTCCGATGGAAGACCGCTCGGCGACCTGTTCACGGACCTTGTTCTAGCGGCGAGTTACTCCGAGTTGATCGAAGCCGGCCACCTCGTGCCGTGCCG
>JANPDX010000815.1:0-4180 GCA_031431695.1 Dehalococcoidia bacterium | reverse complement strand
GGTCGCGGTTGCGACTCAGTGGAATCGACTACCGCCGTTCGGCGTCGGCGCGAAGAATGTCTACCGGTCGTCCCGGCCTCCCCCACGCGGCGATGGCTTCTCGAGCCCTGAGGCGGTCGGGTGGAGCCACGGTGAGGAGTTCGCGCACCGAGGCCACCAGTGGTTTGGAGTCCAGCGACATTGGCACGTACCTCGCCCCCAGCCGTTCATACGCGTGTTGTTCGTGGGCGTTCGGCAGAGCGGCGAGCACGGCCATCCGCAGGCCCCCGCCAGCGATCAAGTACCCGCAACAATGCGGAGGGCACTCGGTGCTGATGACAAGAGCGACGCTCTCGGCCCCAACGGAAACCTCGAAGAGACTGGTTGCGCCCACCACGGGAGCCAGGTCCTCCCGAGCTAGCCGGGAGACGACGGAACGGCGGAGCGACTCATTACCGCTAACAACAAACACCGTTCTGGGCACCCAGAGATTTTGACTGCGAACGCCTGCGGCGAAGAGGGCCGAACGGACGAAGATTCCGGGCCACTCGGCCATCGACGCTTAATCGTTCGCCCGCCCGGGATTCCCCGCTTGTGACACCTGCAAGGCGTCAGCCGATCGGTTAACCGCGCAGTGGCATGAGGGTTCGAGGCCGCGAACATGTTCAACCGAGCACTAAGTCGAATCTAGGTCGTGCGCACGGGGAGTTCGCATAAGAAGTCTCGCGCCTGATTGCGGTAACGCCAGCGCATCACCGACCCGTCCAGCGCAACGCTTTCCCAGCGAGCGTCGTCCTCGCCAGTAACAGGAAAGATAGCGCCCTTCAGGCGCCCGCTGGCGTAAACCTTGAAGCTTGTATCGAACGGGTCCGTGGGATCGTGGCGTCGGGCTCGTAGCTCTCGCTTTGGCGGTGGAAAAGGCATTTTTGATCCTACGCGACAAGTTCTGTCGCTAGTTTAACGCACGCTAAGTTATCTCCAAAGAGCGCGAGGAAATCCTCGCGTGTCCGGCACAACCTGCCGTCTCTGATCGGCTAGCGGGCAGCGCCGACCATCTCCCGCAGTTTCGCCTGGAGGGTTGTCGCCGTGACGACGCCGTGTTCCAGGAAGTCGAGCACAACCCTGGAGAACTCTTCCGGGATCTCGTAAGGGATGCCGTGGCTGACCCGGCTGAAGACATGGAGCGTCGCGTTTCCCAGCCGTTGAAAGTCCGCCAGGTTAGCCGGCAGGAGTCCATCGGCGGCGCCCGCGATGAGCAGTGTGGGCGTCTTGATCTCGCCGAGCCGCCCGCCTTCGTGGTAGTTCACCAGTGCGTCCCACGATTCTTCGAAGTGGGCGTCCGAAACGCTCAGTCCCTTTTCGATGCGGGCTTCAACGAGGTCGCGGGAGCGCGGCTGGGCGGTGGTGATCATCGCCTCTTCCATCAGGCGATTCGCGTCTTTGGCATAGTGCAGCTTCTGTGCTCGCTCGCGGAACGAGGCGGGGATGTTCACTCCATCCGCCGGTGCGGGTGCTATCAGCACGAGCTTGTTCAGGCGGTCGGAATACGAGAGGCCGAGCTCATAACCGATGACGCCGCCCATGCTGTGGCCGATGTACGTGAACCGGTCGAGGCCAAGAAAGTCCGCCATACCAACGACATCGGCCGCGTACTGCTCGATGGAATGTCCGGTGTCAGGTCGAGCGCTATCGCCGGCGCCGCGGCCATCCATGCGGATCACCCGGTGGGCCCGCGCGAGGTGTGGCACTACGTCGTCGTAGCTGTAGTGCGAACCGGTGTACCCGTGATGCACGATCAGCGGATCGCCGACCCCGTGCTCATCGTAAAAAAGTTGTGCTCCGTTGATTGTGGCGTAGGCCATGTGTCGTCCCTCCGGTGGCTTTGTCAGAAGTCTACGTCATTGGGTGGTGCTGCTGGACAAAGGCGATTAGTCCAGGAAGGCGCCCGCCTTCACCAATGCGGCGCGCAACGCAGGCACATCAAGGGCCGCCAGCGACTGGCCACGCTGGAGCGCCATCGCGGCGCCAAGCCCCGCGGCTTCACCCGTTGCGAAACACGCCGGGATCTCCTTGGTCGCGTGGTGGGTACGGTGATCCACAGAGATGGCGCCCTTCAGCCGGCCGCTGGCGTAAACCTTGAAGCTCGTATCGAAGGGGTCCGTGGGATCGTGGCGTTGACATCGGACCACCCGCAGATAGCATGCGCGGCGTGGAGCGATCCGGAGAGTCTCTCTCTCTTTCTCTGGCGGGGGTTTTACGAATGAGTGTTCAGAGCCTCGATCACCTCTGGGAACGGATGACCCCGCCGCGCGTTCGCGTAGCCGCCGCCTTGGCCGAGGGCGCCACCCTCGCGGAGGTTGCCGGCGAGCTAAGCATTTCGGTCAACGGCGTGCGCAGCACCGTGCGCCAGCTCAACGAAATTCTCGGCGTCAGCGGCGTGCGCGAGATCGCGAGATTCTGGTGCTGCAATGGAGAGGAATGGCTCGCGTGGTGCGCCAGTCAGGGGCGGCTGAACCAAAGAGGAGACCGACGATCGCCTGATTAGGGCACGAAAGAGGGGGCGATTGGCACGGCCGCCCGGGCGTATGGTGATCGTGACGTGTTAGAGGAGGAGGAACCAACGTGCGCAAACAGTTCTTGAAAAGGTCGAGGGAAGCTCTCGTCATCGCCATCGTCGCGGTGGGAGCCATGCTCGGCGTCGTCTCCGCTCATGCCCAGCAATGGATCATCATCGACCTGCCGTGGGGCAACAGCACGGGAGCCGTCTACCCATCGACTACATCCTATTGCATCGGCACACCGTCGTTCTATTTCAATTGGGCCCATAGCCTCGCGTATAGCGTTGAGAATTTCTCGAATCCGGCGCATACTCAATACAAGTATCTCGATTTCTACGGCGGTTGGACGTCGCCGTATGTTTCGGATATGAAGTGGACCCAAGGATATCTCATCTACGGCGGATCTAACATTCCGTTGAATGCGCTGAATCAAAAGTCCTTCTATAGCTACGACATCACGATTTAGCTTTGGACTTACCTACCTCACTACGCGTACACATACACTCCGTTCGCCAGAGGTGGGTACGACGTAAACTGCGCCAGCAACTCCCAAGTGTACTTTTATCCGTGACGAATCAGCGACAAGCTGAACCGGCGACATCACAATTCACGAGGAGAAGCTGGAAATGAACATGAGTAAGACCTCGGTGCGACTGGCGATACTTTCTTTCGCTGGGGCCCTGGTAGGAACGGCCGGCGCGTTCGCTGCAATCAGCCTTGGCGGAGAGACGGCGCATTCCATCACGGTACGCGACGGCGACGTGGTGGTTCAGCGGACTTCGCTCGACGACGCCCTCCAAGAGGCGACGGAGCGAGCTGGGTTCCTTGTGGTGGCTCCGCGGAATGCGCCTCAGGGAATTCGCGTTCGCGACATTCTCGTTCACCCGGAGCTTCCAGCTCTTCCTGGTGGTGCGAAGCCAGACTTTCGGCTAGTCAGCGTTCAGCTTGAGAAAAACGGTAAAACGTTCCTACTAGATGAACTCCGCGGTGGGTTCAATCCGATGCTCTCAGGGAAGGATCTCGGCGACGTCGTCGCGGGCGCCGACGTCTACCACGACGAAACCGACACTGCTGTCATTTACTCGATGCTGGTGAAGGGCCGGGGATTCATTATGAGCTTTCCGAAAGACCAGGCACTGGACCCAGTCGCTGCGGTAAGCTTGCTGAGCGCGTTCGCTGCGGAGCTTCCGTGATGGATAGGTCGGACTTCGTCCTGTGAGGCGATTGCTCCTTGTGGTTGTGGCCGCCGTAACGATCAGCGTGGCGTCACTGCCCGCCATCGTTCGCGCTGCGTATTACCTGGACGATTCCACCGGCAACAGTTGGAGTTGGGGGGTCATGGTGGTCCTGGTCCCACCGGCGGTTGGGTACGCCTCGCTCGGGCTCGCCAGGTCAATCTGTCAGTCCAGGTACGCTCCCGCACTCAGCAGGGCGGCACGGAGGACCGGCAGATCGAGCGAGGCCAGCGACTGTCCGCGTTGGAGCGCCATCGCGGCGCCAAGCCCCGCCGCTTCACCCGTTGCGAAACACGCCGGGATCTCCTTGGTCGCGTGGTGCGTACGGTGATCCACAGAGATACACCGCCCGGCTACCGCCAGGTTTTCTGTCGACTTCGGCAGCAGCGAATCCCAGGGAATGTGATA
>JANPDX010000814.1:0-2186 GCA_031431695.1 Dehalococcoidia bacterium | reverse complement strand
CATGTCGCGCTATCACGAACTCAAGGACCTGGCTCCCCGAGACGTTGTGGCGCGCGCTATCGTGAGCGAAATGCGACGCGAGAAACGCGACTCCGTGGCGCTCGATTGCACCGGGCTGAAGTCTGTCGACCTCGCCGCGCGCTTCCCCGGGATCCACGCGTTTTGCGAAGGTGTCGGCATCGACATGCGCCGCGACCCGATCCCGGTGGCACCGGCGGCCCACTACCTGATGGGCGGCGTTCGGACCGATGTTTGGGGCCGGACGACCATCGAGGGGCTTTACGCTTGCGGCGAAGTTGCCTGCACCGGCGTGCATGGAGCAAATCGATTGGCGAGCAACTCGCTCATGGAAACAGTGGTGTTCGGCAAGCGAGTGGTCGAACACCTCGCCTCAGGCTCGGGCGGTTCTGCTCAACCATCTTCAGCGGCGCAGTCGATCGCGGCGCCACGTTCGGCTCCTCCCGATCATGCGGCCGTGCAATCGATGATGTGGGACTGCGCGGGAATCGAACGCGACGCGGCAGGATTGGAACGCGGACTCCAGGCCGTCCGCGAATGGCCCGCGGCTCTGCCCGGCGGCGGACGTCCGGAGCATGAACGCCGCCAGATGGGAGTACTCGCGTTCCTGATGTTGGAGTCAGCACTCTTGAGGACAGAAAGCCGAGGGGGCCACTTTCGCCGGGATTACCCCGCCCGGGATGACACCCGTTGGCGGCGGCAGCAGGTGTGGACCCGCGGTGGTTGAGCCGCTTCCCGCTGATGTGGTCGCCCGCGCGGTACGCCTCGCGCTGGAAGAGGACCGCGCCTTCGATGACGTGACCACACTCGCGACCGTCACACCGACGCTCCGCGGTAGGGCAAGCTTTCTCGCGAAGGAGGACGGCGTACTCGCCGGGATGCCGGTCGCCATCGAAGCCTTCCGCCAACTCGACCCGGAGGCAAACCTGGCGATTCATTTCGCGGAGGGCCAGGCCTTCGTCGCGGGGGACATACTGGCGGAAGTCACCTGTTCCGTTCGCGCTATGCTTCGGGCCGAGCGGGTCGCGCTGAACTTTCTCCAGCGTATGTCGGGGACCGCAACGCTGACGCGGCGGTTCGTTGATGCCGTCGCAGGCACGGACGTGGACATCCTCGACACGCGGAAAACGACGCCCGGCCTGCGGGACTTCGAGAAATACGCGGTCCGCTGCGGAGGCGGAACCAACCATCGGCGGGACCTTGCCAGCATGGCCATGATCAAGGACAACCACCGCGAGGCGCTCGCCCGGGCGGAACTTTCGCTTGCTGACGGAGTCGCCGCAATCCGGTCGCGCACTCCCGGACTTTCGGTCGAGGTCGAAATCGACAACCTTGGGCAACTGGCTGCCGCGCTCGAAGCAAAGCCCGAATGGATCTTGCTCGACAACATGGAAACGGGCGCCATGGCCGAGGCTGTTCGGCGAGTCGCCGGTCGCGTAAAGCTTGAAGCGAGCGGCGGCGTGACCCTTGCCACGGTCACAGCTATCGCGGAGTCCGGCGTCGATGCCATTTCGGTTGGCGCGCTGACGCACAGCGCCCGGGCTCTCGACATTTCACTCGACCTCGCGTTCTAACGAAGCCCAATGCCTTCGAGAAACGTGGTGGCCGCGCGGACCTTTTCGTCGGCCTGGTGCTGGTTGATCTCCAGCGTGAACGCCCGGAGGTGGCCGACACCGGATGTGATGTACGACCAATCGACGTCCCCGTCTCCTGGCGCCCTGTGATCGCCGATACCGATGACATCGTGGAGGTGCGCGCCCACCAGGCGATCACTCCAGCGATCGAGCCACGCGTGCTTGTCGACAAACCCGAGCCGGTCGAGCACCTCGGCATGACCTGTATCGTGCCAATAGCCGACCTCATCCGGCGTGTAACCGTCAAACAACACGGCGTACTCATCGGGCGAGGGGATCTCGTGGTAGTGGTAGCGGTTCTCGAGTCCGATCGTGACCCGATGTGGTTCAGCCATGGCGACGAGTTCCTTCAGAGACGCCGCCGCCGCTGACAGGCATGGCTCGGCCTCGGCCCGGCGCCGGGTGATTACCGCCTGGCGAAGAGCGTCGAGCTGACCATGGTCCACCACGCCGCTGTCAATCATCTGGCGCATTGCTAATTCATCCTCGAACTGTTCGTGCACGCTGCTTACCTGGCCGAGGTGGACCACGAGC
>JANPDX010000813.1:0-3381 GCA_031431695.1 Dehalococcoidia bacterium | reverse complement strand
GGTGAGTCACCGCATCCTACGCTAACCTCTAACGCCTATCCCCTAGCCTCTACCACTGCCGAGTGGTGTAACGGTAGCACACGGGTCTTTGGAGCCTTTGGTCGGGGTTCGAATCCCTGCTCGGCAACCACGAATCTAGAGTCGCCACAACGTCGCGAAAAGCCGACAACGGGACTCGTTCACGTACAAGGGAGTGTTTGGGGCGTCGCGGGTTCTTGCTGCAGTCCTTTGTTCGGGTCCTCGAATCGGGGGCCGAACTACGTGCCGAGCGTGAGTGTCATCGACCAGGTTTGCGTGCAGCCAGCCGCGGTTGCTTTGTAGGTGCCAGTTACCGAATCGCCCACCACCTGACCGGTCATCGAAATCGCGTACGGGCCGTCTGGGCCGCCGATGGAGAACGCCCCGCCCGGCGTGATGGTGCCGGGGAACGTCTTGGGGCCTGGGTGGACGAACTTGAACGTCCCGTTATCAGAGACCGCTCTCGCGCTCGATTGGACCGTCGTCCCGATGGGCTGGAGGTCCTCGCAGCCCGCCGTCGTGCCCAGGTACTTCAGCGAACCGCTGATTGGTCGGTCGAACTCGTAGAACTGGACGGTGACCATCTGCGTTAGCGTCGTGCACGCGTCGCCACTGCAGGCCTTGAGGCTAACCTGCTTGACGCCCGGCTTAGCAGGGTGTTGAAAAAGGGATCGGCGTAAGGGTCGGGATGTGAGATCGTGTGGTTCGGGCGGGAGGAGGGCACGATGCGAGGACAAGAAGACGAGCAAGGGACGATGCTGCTGGGCATTACCCCGGACGAATTGGTACCACAGGACCACCCGATCCGGCGGATCCGGGCGATCACCGACCTGGCTTTGAAAGAGATGAGCCCGGTGCTGAGCACGATGTACTCGCGTATCGGGCGGCGGTCGGTCGCCCCGGAGCGGCTACTCAAAGCGAGCATCCTGATGGCGCTCTACTCGATCCGCTCGGAGCGCCAGTTCTGCGAACGGCTGCAGTACGACCTCCTCTTCAAGTGGTTTCTGAACATGAATATCGCGACGCCGGCCTTCGACCACGCCACCTTCTCCAAGAACCGTGGGCGGCTGATCGAGCACGCGGTGGCCGAGCAGTTCTTCGCTGCGGTGCTCGGCCAGGCAACGAGGGCGAAGCTCATCTCCGACGATCATTTCACCGTCGATGGCACACTGCTCCAGGCATGGGCGTCGCTCAAGAGCGTGAAGCCGCGCGACGGGGACCAGTCGCCGCCCACAGCGGGTGGCAAGAATGTTGATGTCGACTTCCACGGTCAGCGGCGGACGAACGAGACGCACGTCTCGACGACCGATCCCGAAGCGCGAATCGCCCGCAAAGGGCGAGGCCAGGAGGCGAAGCTCTGCTTTGGTGGACACGTCCTCATGGAGAACCGTAACGGCCTTGCCCTGGATGTCCTCGTTACCCAGGCCTCGGGCACGGCCGAACGGGACGCCACGCTGGTGATGCTCGACCGTCGCAAAGGTCCCCGGAAGCGGGTCACCCTGGGGGCCGACAAGGGCTACGACACCCGCGCCTTCATCGAAGAACTCCGCCAGCGCGAAGTCACCCCGCACGTGGCCCAGCACACCACCAGGCGCCGAAGCGCCATCGACGGTCGCACGACCCAGCACGAGGGCTACCGTCTGAGCCAGCGCGTACGGAAGCGAGTGGAGGAGATCTTCGGTTGGATCAAGACCGTCGGCGGAGGCCGCAAACTGCGTTACATCGGTACCCAAAAGAACCAGCTCTGGGCGACAATCACCGCTGCAACCTATAACCTCGTCCGCATGGCTAACCTGAACGCCATACCAGTCTGAAACGACGTCAAACCACACCTTGCCACCCTGTCAAGGTGGAGAACCGCGGTGCGAAGGCGATTCGGTGGGCCCACCCCGACCTCGGGCCGCCGTGAAAGGGCCACCCAATTCCGTACTCTCCCAGCCACAGACGGCTTCACGCCCAACTCAGCGATTCTTCAACACCCTGTTAGGGAATTTCGTCAAAAAGACGATTCCGTCAAACCCCACATCGGGGATTCCGCCGGGCGCGTGCCACTCCAGTAGCGTCACTGGGCTGTTGGCGTCGCCAGGAGCGCCGTCCGATTGGCAGGCAATGAGCTGGTTCACCTTGGCGGTAGACGCGCAGCCGAGGGTCTTGAGCACCGGCGCTTTGGGGAGTGTTTGAGGGGGAGGCGACAGCGTCACAGGCAATTCCGGGCCAGTCGAAGGTAACCTCGAGTTGGCGGACGTTATTGTGACCGACTCCGCGCCAACACCACGGAAGGATCCATTTCGCCGCTGATTTGATTGAAACATCCGCTTCTCGAGACGGAGGCCGAGGCAGTGGCGGCTTTCCCCGTGGTTCGAGCTTGATCTTTTAGCGGGTCTACTTACAGCGCGGACACCTCAAACCGGCGCACAGTGCCTTGATTCTCGGAGCAGGCGATGCCAACTCGTCCGGCTGTGAGAACCCGGTTATCCGTGGTGTCGATGAGCAGGCGCCCATCCACGATGAGTTTGAGGCTATTCCCCTTCACCTCAGCCCGGAGTGTCAGGAGCGAGCCGGCTTTCACTGAGGACGGGATAGAACTAATGTCGTTCGGCGGACCGCCGCTGTTCTCAAATATCCCCATCTCCCGCGCCGAATCCATTTGTCCGAAGTAATAGACGCCCTTCGACTTGTCGTAGCGGGCGACCAGGAAGATTCCGCGATTACAAAAGCACTCCTCCCACCTTCCCGGTACGACGTCGGCCTCAACGGCATAGTCAGAGGTACTGAGAATGATTGGCGCGAGCAGGGGAGTGAGCACGTTGTTGTTGCTGCCGTCGTGCAGCATCTCACCGTTGAGCGCTTGCCATCCGGGATCGCCCGACCATCCCTCCATTCCAGTTGTCCAGTTGGCGCGGTATAAGACTTGACCGGCAATTGGCTTAGCTGGCGTAGGAGTCGGAGGAATGGTGGTCGCGCTGGCCGCTACCGAGGGCAGCAACTGGGGGGTCGGGGTGGAAGTTGATGTTGGTCTGGTCTCGTTTTCGTCGTCGTCGCTCCGATCCTTGCAGGCCGGTGCCAACCCAAAAGCCGCTGCAGCCAGAACTCCCCCCGCAATCGAAACGAAGTTGCGCCGGGACGTCTTGGGCGCTGGCTTGTCGTTGCGCCAATCTGTCATCGTGGGAGTCTAACGAAGCGCCTCGTTCCGTGCGACGAGTCGGAGGGCATCGCCATGCGCTGGCCAAGTTGGCGTGTATCCGCTTACTTGGCCATCCTCGAACCAATCGAGCGTTGCGCCACCCCTCGGGCCGGGGTAGATTTCGGCACGACTGGTACCCGGCGAAGTGGAAACCCTCGCCTTCCCGAACGGTTTTGATG
>JANPDX010000812.1:0-6565 GCA_031431695.1 Dehalococcoidia bacterium | reverse complement strand
CAGGAATGGACTGCTGTTTATCGACATGCAGACGTGCTGCCGCGGCCCGGTCGAGTTCGATATCGCGCATGCGCCTGAGGCAGTGGGGGAAGAATACCGCGGCGCGGACCAGCGGTTGCTCGCTGAGTGCCGGATTTTGATCCTGGCAATGGTCGCGGCCTGGCGCTGGGCCAGAGATGACCAATTCCCGGACGGTCGCCAAATGGGCATCGACTACCTAAGCAAGCTGCGGGCAGCGTCTGATCGTTAAGGGTTCCCAACGAGCGTTTCTCCCCTCTCCCGCAGCGTCGGGAGAGGGGTCGGGGGTGAGGGCTACTCCGCGGCGTCCTTGTGCCGGGCCAGCGCCTTTCCCAGCGCGCGACCCTTGTCCGGCGTCGGGTCTTCGACGACTCCGTAGATTTCTCGGCCTTCGTGGCCCTCGGGGAGGTGTTCGGTTATCGGGAGGCCTTCTTCGTTCACGAACAGGAGGCAGTGGCAATACTTGAAGACCTGCATTTCGTCGCACGCGCAAATCCAATCGCGACGCTTCACTTCTTCTTCGCGAGGTAGGTACAGGCCCTCGGGCCAGTCGCCGTTCTCATCCTTCGAGGGATAGAAGTTGCAGGGACAGAGCGGGCGCCCGAATTTGTCGATGTTGTAGGCGAGGCCAAGAACGACGCCTTCCGTGATGAAGCGGTCAGGGTGGAGGTGCGTGCCGGATTTCTCGGCGAACTTCTCCGCGTAGTTCCACATCTTTTTGACCGAAGCCTCGGTTGGTTCGTCCAATGCGCACTCCCGGTGTTGTTTCGCCGCCATTATCCGCGAAATCGGCGCATGGCGCGTTTCGCCCGCGTAGCATGGCCGAATGACTCCTCCGACGCTCGGCGAGATGCATGCGCTCTACTGTCTCGCCCTCGGCAGGGTCGCCGCACTCGGTCCGGGGGGCTGCTCCGAGCGAGTTGGGCCGTGGCTCTGCGTCGATGCAGGTCTTGGCGTGTCGAAATTCAACATCGCGGCGGTGGTCGATACCGTCGCCAGCCCTCGGAAGGCCCTTCGCGAGGCGATGGACTGGTTCGCTGGCCGGGGGATTAACGCTCGATTGGACTTGCGAGGCTCCGCCGACGGTGCCGTCCTTGCGGCCTCGCTGGTCGAAGGGTTCACGTTCTGGGGCCGGGAGGCGTCGATGCTGTGGCACCCCTTGCCTCGCGGCAGCACGTCCTCGCCGGCGGGTCTTTCCGTGCTCGAAGTGCGGAGCGACTCGGACATCGACCTGTACTGCGCGGCAGACCGCGATGAGTTCGGTGACCAGGACTTCCAGGCGACGATGGCTGCACGCGCATCCGAAATCCCAGGTGTGTCGATGCATCTCGGGTTGGTGGACGGTCGCCCGGTCGCGCGGTCGATGGCAATCGTTTCCGGGCCGCTCGTCGGCGTCTACAACGTCTACGTGGCGCCCGCTGAGCGCGCCAACGGTTACGGCAAAGCATTGACCCTGGCCGCCGTTGCAGCGGGACAGGGCGCAGGTGCGACCGCAGCCTGCCTAGAATCGACCGAACTGGGTTTCCCGGTTTACGAGTCGCTCGGGTTTCGGCGTGTGGATGATTACATTGTCGTCGGGACGGAGGGGCCGGTAGGAAGCTAACGTGACTGGCACAGCCGGAAGGCTGGGCACCAGTGGGCACGCCTAGATCGTCAGGCCGCCGAGGCCCTGGACACCGCGGACGTACTCGATTTCACCGACGTGACGGTAGCCGTGACTCAGGCAGACGCCGTAGATGCCGTCCCAGAGGGACATTTCGCCGAGCGGCTTAATCGTGACCTTTCGTTGGTCGAATTCCTCGGGAGACATGTTCGCGAGGTAGGCGTCCGTGGCGGCCCAGACTTTCTGCTGGTATTCGAGCCAACGCGGGACATCATGGACCTGGACGGCGTTGGCTTCGGCTTCGGTCATGCCGGTGCCCTGGCTGTTCCGGGGAAGGGCGAAGACGTCGTTATAGGCGCCATCGAGCCAGACTGTCG
The DNA here is from genome assembly GCA_031431695.1 of Dehalococcoidia bacterium. Classification (GTDB taxonomy): domain Bacteria; phylum Chloroflexota; class Dehalococcoidia; order Tepidiformales; family Tepidiformaceae; genus Amarobacter. Next base: position 4,567 of record JANPDX010000812.1, on the reverse strand, counting down.
GTTTACCCTGGGTGACGTAGTTAACGATGTTGTCTTCGGTGCGGACGTAGTGCCAGAGGCTAAAGAACGCGCTGACGCCGCCTTCTTGTGGGCGGAAGTTGAAGTGCTCGGCGGTCATCCCCTCGACGGCCTTGTCGAGGAGGGCGTGCATGGATGTGAGCGAACTGCGCAGGATGGAATGTGGCGTAGACATGAAGCCCCCGAAAATGTGATTGGGGGTCGATTGTGTCCGGCGTAGCGCCGTGAGTCTACCCGGCCCGAGCGGCGACCTGGCGCGGCTCTTCAAGCGTGTAGCCAGTGCCCCACCGGTTCACGATGTACACAGGGTTGCTCGGGTCGTCTTCGAGTTTCTGCCGGAGGTAGCGGACGTAGAGGCGAAGGTAGTGCGTCTCACCTGCGTACTGGTTGCCCCAGACGCGCGCGATCAGCGCTTTGGACGGGATGACTTCGCCCGGGTGTTCGGCCAGGGTGGCGAGCAGCCGGAACTCCGTTGGGGAGAGCGGAATAAGGATGCTGTTCTTTCGGACTTGCTGGCTCCCAGGGTCAATTTCAATCATTCCGACGCGCATAACCGAAGAGATCCCGGCGTGGCGATCTTCGGGAGCCTCAATCTCCATGCGGCGGAAGATTGCTCGGAGGCGAAGGTCGATTTCTTCTGTCGGGCACTTCGGGCGGCAATAATCGTCGGCGCCTGCTTCGTAACAGCGGAGCATTTCCGCGAATGTCCCCGCGCAGCCGACGACGACGACTGGCACCTGGGAGTCGCAGCGGGCGGCCGCGACGATATCCCCGGGGAAAGCGAGTTCACGGCCGAGGTCGATGACGATGGCGTCGGCCGAATTTGCCGCGACCGAGGTCAGGAGTCCGGCGACATCCCCGCAAGGAAAGACACGGTAGCCAAACTCCTCGAGCCCACGCGCTCGGTCATGGGCACGCTCAAGGCCCTGAGAGAGCACCACGACGTGGGTGCCAACAAGCGGTGGAAGTCCAGGGGAGTGTGTGCTGGTCGTGGCTTGCATGCGGAAATTCACCCCCATCGGTGGCAACCCCAATGTCCCGGCAGGGCAAAGCCGCCGAAAGTCCAGGTATGCCGCATTCGAAGCCGTTTCACTGGCTGCTTGCAGTGGGCATGATTTGCTCACTGGCAGGGCTGGCCTTCACCCGGATTCCCGGAGAGTCGGCCTCGGCTTCACAGCACCCCGCACCTCTTACTTCGGCATCGGAAGAGAAATCCTCCGGGTCTTCAACGCAGCCCCAGTCAGTTGTCACGCAAGAGACACTTGCGGCGGCCACGCCGGTGGCACCATCGGAGGCGTCGCCCGCGAGTGCCGGGGTCATCGCCACGCCGACTCCCGTACTGGAGCCCGCGCCGGCCTCGACTGTACAAGCGATGCCTGCTCACCTCGACCAACCCTTCGAGGTCATTCGCGCTCCAGATAAGGCACGGGGGCTGCTGGATGCCATGAACGAAGCCCGACGAACACAGGGTTTGGAACCTTTGGAGTGGGGCGCGTCGCTGGAAGAAGTCGCCTACGCGCGAGCGCGCAACCTGGTCGAGAACGGCTACTTCGACCACTACGCCCCGGACGGCGAGAGCGCATTTTCAGAGCTTGCGGCTCGTGGCATCCGGTACCGCCTGGCGGGGGAGAACCTCGCCCGCAACAACTACGTCGAGAACCGTACGGTTGCAGCCGCCGTGGATGGGTTGATGAACAGTCCCGGGCACCGCGCGAACATCCTGGAGCCACGTTTCAGTTCCGTGGGCGTGGCGGCAGTTCGAGACGGCAAGATGTGGATTTACGTCACCGTGTTCCTGAACTAATCGGTTCAGGGCAATGCAGCCAGGAACTCGCTGGAGGAGAGAGTGAATGGTGGGCGATGAGGGGCTCGAACCCCCGACCCCCTGCGTGTAAAGCAGGTGCTCTGACCAACTGAGCTAATCGCCCACTCGCGTGGATTTACCGAAGTCAGACTCACATGATAGTCGCTCGCCGGTTAGGTCGTACGGAAGTGTGGCAGCACCCGTTCGCCTAACAACCTCAAGCCAGATACGCGGCTGAGCCCGTGGGGAGTCCCGAATTCGACCCTTGAGGCGCCCGCTTCGAACAGTAATTCGGTCTGTCGAATGATGTCTTCGGGAGTGCCGGCGAACGCGAACATATCGAGCATGTCGTCCGAAATTAAGGCGGCGGCCGCCATGCCATCGTCACGATTCACAGCGGCCTCGATGCGATCAAGGAGGGCCGGGTCGATGTTTGCGGCCGGATCGAACGGTGCGACGACTGGGAGGTAGAGAGAAACCTCCCGCCGCGCTCGGGCTCGCGCGGCCGAACGGTCTTCATCCACCACGGTGACCGCTCCCATGACCACACCGTTTCGTTCGTCCTGGTGACCGCCTTTGGCCGCACCAACGTCCATCCACCGCTTCATCACTCGCACCATGCCCGGATTGGCCGAGCCGCCTACTTTCACTTCGCTCGCGAGCTCGCCGCCAAGAGCTGCCATCTTTTCGCCCCACGTGCCAATCAGGATCGGCACGCTAGATGGGTGGGTCGTGTACTGAAAACGATGGTGCGCGGCAAGGCTGAAGGTCGTCCCCGGCAACTGGCCGGCGTCGCGATTCAGCAGGTGGCGAATGGCGGCGATTGCCTCGCGCATCGCGTTTACCGGCCGCGCCGGAACCAGACCGATCGAATCAAGCCAGGCTCCCCGAGAAATTCCCAGGTAGGCCCGACCCCGCGACACGGTGTTGAGCATCGCCATTTGGCCCGCTATCTCGACGGGATGAACGGTGAAAGGGTTGAGGCAGGCGGGGCCAAGCCTGATCCGTTCAGTCACTTCGGCCATCGCGAGGAGGGCTGGTAGAGCGGGTTGGAACAACAAATCGCCGTAAACGCTGACCGTGCTGAATCCGTAGTGCTCAGCCAGGATGGCCAACTCCCTGTATTCAGCAAGCGTCTTATCCGTTTGGAAGGCGACACTCAACCGTGGCTCGAGCGCGTTCAGGTAAGGTCGCCGCGCTGCAAGGATCGGCGTTGGGTCCGAACTATCTTCATGATGAGGCGCTCGTCCGGGTCCGGGCACGCGACGAGACTCTCCGAGGCGAGCCAATCCGCCCCGTCGAGCATGCGCTGCTTGGCTGGAAGGAGAGGGAGCAGTGCACTCAAGGCATAGAGGCAGAAGTGCTTTCCGGCGGGGATTTGGATGCGACTGCTTTCGCTGACTTCGAAATAGTCGCCCACCGCCAGTCCGCAGACTGGCCGCCCTTCGATCCGTTCGACGGTGACTCTCAGGTCGTAAAGTTGGAACGTGCTGCGGGAGTCGGTTGTCATCAGACGTACTCAACCAATTGCATCGCCAAACCCGCTAACTCGCCCGCCGGAATTGTCGCTGCCCTGACACCTGGCAGGACGCTCGGGCCGGGTTCACTCGGCGCGAATCCACGTTCGCGAGCGAGCGCGACCGTCTCATCGAGGTCTGGAACCTCCCATGCGACCATGCTGATCAAACCGGGTGGGCGTTGGGCGATTCGGCTTGTGGGGCCATCCGGCGCCAACAGTTCGAGGATAGAGTCGCCCATTTTCAACTGACGGATGATCATGCCTGGAGCCCGGATCTCCTCGTGCACGGGAACTCCTAAGGCCTCGCCCCAGAACCGCGTGGAGGCCTCCAGATCTGGCGCGATCGCTGCGAGGTGGTCTAGGCGCTTCAATGGAAAGTCGTGCCTGAACAGCCCCAACGCGGTGCGGCGCTCGAATGCGGCTTCGGTGGAGAGTTCGGGCTCGAACAAACCAGCGTCAATTGCCATTTCGGGAATGGCTCCGAGGATCGCCAGGTCTGACGATTTCCGACCGGACATATAGATCTCTTCCACGGGTGCTGCGACGCTGTACCCTTGGAGGTGGTCAACGAACTTCTTCAGCCCGCCGACCTTGAGCATGACTCGTGTGAGCCCGCCCCCACGGGCGATTGCATCCAAGTACACCGTGCGGCCAGAGGCGCGAGCGGCAGCAGGGTCGAAGATTCCGAAAAGCTCGACATAAAACGACTGATTGGCGTTCGCGCCGACGAAGAACATGCGACTCTCGCTGCCGAGCCCTTCGTGCCGTGTCGGTTCGGTAAGGCGCAAACCAAGCCGCTCGTACGGCCTTCCGGCATCTATCGTGGAAGCGACGGCCACGACGGCATGGTCCATTCGTTCAATCATCAGCGCATTCTATCGACTGGACATGCGTCGCGTTTGGGCCTCGTTTCGAGTGCATGGTGAGTTTGCGGTTCCTGCCCTCGCAATCACACCGCGGCGCGCTGTTGCGATGCGATGTACGCCATGCACGCTGCCGCGGATTCGACTTCCAGGGCTGCGATGCGTTGCTCACGGACCCATGCGCGAAACGTCGCCTCATCCCAGCGTCCCGCGCGGCGATATGGTTCGAGCGATGGGTAGTTCTTCGCTGCGAGGCGCAGGTCCATCAATTCGCGGTTCCGCGAGATGGCTTCTTTCGCCTCGCCGCTGGCGAAGGCGGCATCGATTCGGGCACTCTTCCTGCCAAGCACTTCGGTGATTCGT
>JANPDX010000811.1:0-2341 GCA_031431695.1 Dehalococcoidia bacterium | reverse complement strand
GGAGGCTGCGCCTGCGCAGCCGGCGGCGGTGTGTACTGCTGCTGCGGAGCCACTGGCGGCGTGTACTGGGTTGGTGGCGCGATGGTCGCCTGCTGCTTCCCGGCCTTTTCAGCATCCTCGTCCTTTACGGCGCGGCGGAACTCCTTGATCGATGAACCGAGTTCCTTGCCGAGCCCGCTAATCTTCCCGACCCCGAAGATCAGGATGATCACGGCGCCGATAATCAACAGTTCTGGCGCTCCAAGCGATCCAAACATATGTGCACCTTCCGGGCGGTCCCGAACAACCGCCAGTTCATGCTACAGGATAGGTCACCGGGCCGAACACGCTATTGCCGCCGGGTTTACCGGGACTAACCCACTCTCTCTACGAATACGTCCATCACGCCGCCGCAGATCTTGTCTTCGCCGTCGGTCGGCTCCGTAAGGTCGATGGTCACGATCCGGGCTTTCCCGTCCTCAAGCACGCCCATTGCTTCCTGCCACACCTCCGCCTCGCCACAACCGCCGCCGATAGTGCCAAAGAATGTCCCGTCCTGGCGGACCACCATCTTCGCGCCAGTCTTGCGCGGGGTGCTCCCGCGTGTCCGGGCGACTGTCGCCAGGACCACGGGTTCGCCGCGTTCCACGGCGGAAAGAATCTCGCGATAGATCTCGTCTTGCATGTGCATCGATCGTTGCCGGTTTGCCCTCGCTTGGCAACTCACAGCCGGGTAGGGAAAACCCTTATCTCGCCGGGCGATGCCAAATCGGCAACTCTCCCCGGAACTTGATAGCACAAGAAATATGCGATGCAAAACAATATGGCGATTCTTCGGTTGCCGGTCTTTCACCCGCTCGTCCATCCGTCGAACTCCGGAGTGGAGACCTCGTGAAAGGGGCTCACGCCAAACCAACGCGGGGAGGACCCGCCATGTACAGGAGAGAGAACACTATGGTCAGCAAATTGAAGAACCCGCGGCGTCTCGCGGCACTCGCCGTCTTCGCCATCATCGCCATGGCGGCCTTCGGCTTCGCCGCCGCGAACTCCGTTCCCGCGTCGAGGGCCGGTACCGACACGGGCGGGGTGAGTGGGTACACGATAACCAACATCAGCTACACCATCGATTCGTCGGACGTAACGAAGTTCAGTGGAGTCTCGTTCACCCTCGACGCCGCCGCAGGCTCGGCTTACGCGTACACGGCGACGGCCACCACCAACGCCTGTTCGAACACCGCCAACAACGACTGGGAATGCACCTTTGCCACATCACAGGACATCGGCATTGCGTTCGGCTCACTTGGTGTCACTGCCGCCGACTAGCCATCGGCACGAGCACCGAGGCCGGCGACCCAGTCGAGGGGTCGCCGGCCTTACCAACCCGGTGGAGGAATCACCTTGAATCGATCAATCACCATCACACCTCGACGGCTCGCCATGTTTGGCCTTCTGGGCCTCGTTGCGGTCGTGACGTATGGCTTCGCGGCCGCAAACACCATCGATCCCTCAAACGCCGGTGATGGCCAGACCGCGATCTCCGGCTACACCGTCACCAACGTCCACTACGCTCTGGACGCTACAACCCCGTCCAACGTCAGCAGCGTGACCTTCACGCTCACGCCGGCGCTTCCTGCGGGTGGCGCGAGCCGAATCTCCCTGGACGGCGGCAGCTCGTGGCTAGCGGCGGGCGCCTGCACGGGCCTCGCCAACATCACCTGTACGGCCACCGTCGCCGTTACCGCACTCACCAACCTGCGAGTTGTCGCAGCCCAGTAATTAACGAATCCGGCAACGCGCACCACGGGGAGGTCAGGCCCCGCGCGTAGCCACCAGAGGGGGATACACCATGAAGCCCAGGCGTCGCCTCGTCGCTTCGCTCTCTTCGGCGATCACGGTCGTGCTCGTCGCCCTTGCGTGGGTGCTCTTTGCGCCACCGCAACTCGGCGGCCAGACCAGCTACGTGATCGTCAACGGCAACAGCATGGAACCCGGCATGCACCGGGGCGACCTTGCGATTGTCCGGGAGCAGGGCAGTTACAAGACCGGCGACGTGGTGACCTACCGTCACCCCCAGATCGGCCCGGTCATCCACCGGGTCATCGGCATCGACGGCGCCCGCTACGTTTTCCAGGGTGACCACAACGACTTCATCGACCCCTACCACCCGGCTCAAGACGAGCTCATTGGCGAGCTCTGGATCCATGTGCCGGGGATCGGCTCGTGGCTCAGCCGGTTCCGTTCGCCTGTCTACATGACGGGCTTGCTCTGTATCGCGTTCATGGGGTTTGGCGGCGCGACGGCCCTCAAGAACAAGACAACAAACTCCGACCCAGGCCGCCGCGCGCGGCCGTCAAGACAACCG
>JANPDX010000810.1:0-11674 GCA_031431695.1 Dehalococcoidia bacterium | reverse complement strand
ATCCTGTACAAGATGGGCGAGTGGCGGGTCCGCGTCGCATCGCGGAAGGCGACGCCCGCGTCCGTGCTCGTCGACTTTGACAGCGGCACGCGAAAGCTCGTGACAGTGCTGGAATCGTTTGACGACGAAACGCTGCGATTGCCCGCCACGCGCATGGGCGAAACACGGACACTCGCCGGTATGTTTCAGAAGCCCGTGGAGCACTTGGCCGAGCATGCAGCGCAGATCCGTGCCGGCCTGGCCGCCCGCGGCGGCAAGTAACGATCACGATCGCTGCGTCGTGACAACGCATCATGCGTGGCACCTTGGAAAGCTAAGGATTTTTACAACTGTTCACGACGTACCAGTCTGGGATGAGGCCCGCAAGGTGGAATTGAATTGGGAGTCCGAGCCCAGGAACGGCTTGGGCCAAAGAGGCTAGGCACCGGGCTTTTTCTGTCCCATCCATAAACCACGACGTTAGCCGAGTAGTAACGGTGGGCCGGCCAGCGGAGCACGAACGAAATCGCCACAGTCCTGGCAGCTCCAAGTTGCGGCTAGAAGCCCAGTGTCGTCCGTGTCTTCACGCACCGTTCGATTCTCAGGGTGTTTGCACGCGCACGGCGATGACATCGCGAACAACAGCGGAGATCGCCGATTGAAAGTCATGATTCGAGTATGCAGGGAATCGTCTGTACGAAATCTACGGAGCCCGAAGTGAGTTTAGGGCGTCCCCATAAGGGGATGACTTTTGAATGATTCCTACAAGCCGGCGGAGCGCGTGAGCGGCGGCGCCTCTTCGCTCCATCGGTTGCGGCCACCGCAGCCGCTCGATCAGTCGCTAGCAGACGGTTCATTGAAGCGTTCCCATATAAGGTCGGCTTCCTTGCTCATGAGGTCTCGCAGGGAGTGCAGCACTCGTTCCGCGTCTGTTCGAACGCCCGATATGCTGTCGAAGTCGCCCGCCTGGACTCGTGCAACCTCGGATCCGAGGTCGCCAGCCTCACTCTCTATACGGCGAAGTTGTGCCGCGATTTGGCGAATCCTCGGTGCGACCCACGGTGCGTCCCGTTGGAGTTCCGCGTAGAGGCCCTCCAGCCGTTCCACTTCGAGCCGGTGCTCGCGTAGTGCGGCCAGGGCCGCTGCGAGTTCGCCCGCCACAGCCTCCGCCCAACGCCGTTCACGTGAAGGCTGCGGTCGTCGTAAGACGCGAAAGAGGTGGTCTTGGGCTCTCGAAAGCGAATCCTGTGTCCTCTCAGCACCTTGAACGGCGGCAAGTTGGGCCGCGTCCGCTGGAGAGGATCGACTGACGTTCATCGCTAAACCCTCCGGGTAATGTTGGTACGACGATCATAGAAAAGGTCGCGGGCGGTTCTCAACCCCGTGCGGACAGGTCCGCGGTAGTCTGCGCTGCATTCGAACGCCGCACACGAAGGCGGGTTCGTGGTGCGAGAGCCGTAATATGTCGCCGGAGCGGTGGAGCAATTGATGAACGAGACCCGGTATCGCGAAGCCGAACGGCTGCTATGGGAGTCGTACGGCGCACTTCCGACCGAACGATGGTGCAATCTCTCCCGCCTGGGAACGAAGGTCCGGGTGCTTGAGGTCGGTGGTGGTCCTGCCGTCATTTTCGTCCACGGGGGTAATATCAGTGGTTCAAGCTGGGCCGGTCTCGTGGCGCGTCTCAGCGGGTTCCGGTGCATTCTTGTTGACCGTCCCGGATGCGGGCTGAGCCCCTCTTTGGTCACGCCGGTCAGGGCCGAGGGGCTCGACCAATTCGCCGAGACGTTCTTTCTCGATTTACTCGACTCGTTGGAGCTGAAGTCGGCGCACGTCGTGGCTACATCCTTTGGTGCGCAAATCGCGCTCCGGGCCGCAGCGGCGCTTCCCGGCCGAATAGATCGGATGGTCCTCTTCGGATGGTCGTTCGGCGCATCGAGGCGGTTGCCTGGGTTTATGCGGATGACCGGGGTTCCGGGAGTTGCTCGCCTCATGACCGCGATGCCGGTCAATCCGCGGGCCGTGCGCATGATCTTTCGGAGCATTGGCCATGGCCCGACCCTCAAGGCTGGACGACTCACGGAGGCGGACCTTGCCTGGTACCTCTCGCTGCTGCGCGACACCGAGACGCTACGAACCGACGTTGCTTCCGCCCAGTCGTTGATATCGGCCCGTCGAGGACTGACCGAACCGGGTGTGCTCTCCGATGCCCTGCTCGCGAAAGTCACCAACGCCGTCTACCTCCTCTGGGGAGAATCCGATCCGTTCGGTGGTTCCGCCGTTGCGCACGCGTTTGCCGCCCGACTTCCGCACGCCGAGTTGGAACTTCTTCCAGCGGCCGGCCATGCTCCGTGGTTGGATGCTTCTGAGCATTGTGCCGACACGACGAGAAAATTCCTGAGCCCCTGAAGTCCGCCGATGAGGCACCCACACGAAGGCGGGTTCGTGTTCGAACCTGCGCCGATAGATCGCGGCTGCCCGAGGCGCCTCGCCGCCGAAATAGTTCGACGGCGCCCGTCATCGCCCGGTAGGTGTCCGGGTGGAGAAGTAATGAACCGCCCCTGCCACGAAGATCGCCGAGGTCGCGAAATGCAGAAGCGCGTCGCTGATCCCGTGGGGGAAATAGAAAAGGCCGCCGGCGACCCGTTCGCTGAACAGTGCCCAGACGCCGGTCGCGATCAGTCCCGCGGCTGCGGCGAAGTTGAAGATCGCCGCGAGCTGTCGGCGCGAAGCGGCGATGAAGCCGGGGATGGCCACCAGAAAGCCCGAGACCGCGTGCCAGCCGTTCATATCGACGCCCAGCACCAGCTCGCTCGTCGCGGCGTCGCCGATCGCAAAATCTGGATTGACGAGCAGCCCGGGAATGCTCCACAGCAGCACCGTCAACGAGCCGGCGATCGCCGCCCATTGCACCGGCGCCAGCGGACGCTCGAACTCCAGCGATGCGATCCTGGATTCTGCGCGCAGGTCCAACTCGACCTCCCGGGGGAACCAATTTTGATGGATGGCTCAAGACTAGAGAATACCGCGGTCCGATGCGACACCTTGCCCAACAACGGCGCGAAAAAGCCGCACGAAGGCACATTCGTGTCAGTCGGATTCCTTATCCGCCCAGAACTCGCGCCAACCGCCTCTAAGAGCACCCGCCCCACCATGCCAACGTCTATCCATGCGCGCGTCAAACCACGTTTCACTTTCGCCTTTCGCCACTCGCCTTTTCACTTTCGCCTTTCACCTTTCGTCTCGGCCCCCCTCTTCCGAAAAACAACAGGGACCACCCTCCGAATCTGGAGCTCCCTGTTACTCCCTGTTAACAGGGACAATTTCACGACTCGGACTCGAACTCGAACTCGGACTCCCGTCTACACTCGTACGGTGAAGCACGAAATCCCCGGCCCGCGCCTTGCCCCGAACTGGACCAGCGCCGCCGCCTCCCTCGATGGCATCCTCGAGCACCTTGGCCAGCCTCTGCCCCGCCACGCCATCATGGGCTTGACTGGGCACGCCTGGCATACCTGCCTCGGTACGAAGAACGACGTCACAGCGCTCCCGTCCGGCCCCGCCGACCTCGATTGGGAAGCCATGGTCGCCCGCTATGCCCGCACGGGCTTCCGCTGGGAACGCTTCGGCGGCGAGCTCCCGGCCGAGGGCCCATGGGACGAGATGCGGGGCGCCGCCATCGACTGGGCGATTGCTCACCTCGATGCTGGCCGTCCGCTCATCGGATGGGACTTCCACCTGCACGAGCACGGCATCGTCTACGGATACGACCGTGAACGAGCCGGATTCTTGGTCCACGACATGCTCTCCGAAGAAGTGGGCCCGTTCGTCCTCTGGGATGTCTGGCCGACCGCCATCGGCAAGCTCGAACTGTTCGCCCCCATCGAGCCCGTCGAAGTGGACGCGCTCGAAAGTGTCGGCGGCGCGCTCGAAACGGCATTGGAGTGCTTCGAAGGCCGAGACGGCCCTGCCGACGGTCAGCCGCGCGGCACCGCCGGCCTCGTCGCATGGGCCGAAGCTCTCGACGCCGAAACCGAAGTCGACCGCGCCGGCAACGCCTACACGCTCGTCGTCCTCCAGGCCGCCCGCATGGACGGCGCCGCTTTCCTCGCCGACCTCGCCGAGTCCATCCCCGACCTCGCCGAACCACTGAACGCCGCCAACCGGGCGATCCGCGAGCAGGTGAAGGCGCTAGCGCCGCTCATCACGCTCTTCCCGTTTCCCAGCGGCGGACACGGCAACGTCAACAACGCCGGCCTGCGCCGCGCCGCCGCAATGGCCCTCCGCCGCGCCGCCAACCACGAACGCGAAGCAGCGGTCGGCATTCGAGGAGCCCTGGAGATGCTGAAATAAATCAGAGCGCTCGGTCGATATCCCGCGATGATCCTCAACCCGCACGAACTTCCCAACCTCGTACTATTCCCCTATGACCGGCATTCTGACCTGCACCTGGGCGCCAACGGCCATCGCCGGCCCCCGCATGCTCCGCGGTCAGGCTGAACGCCGCGACCTCGCCGAACTCTCCGGTGACAACCTAAAGGAACGAATGCTCGCACCCGTGCTCAAGGCCGAAGCCCTGGGCATCGATTTCCTCCTCGTCGCTCAGCGCTGGTGGGGCACCGGCGCCGAGATTGAGGCATCGAGCTACGACTGCTTCGCGATGACCGGCTACTACGCCGCCGTCACGACGAAGATCCGCCTTGTAACGGCCGTCCACCCTGGCTTCGTCCTTCCGTCAGCGGTCGCGAAATGGGGCGCCACCATCGACCGCATCACCGAGGGGCGCTGGTCAATTAACCTTACGAGCGGCTGGCACGAGCAAGAGTTTTCGATGTTTGGCGCTGACTTCCTTTCGCACGACGAGCGGTACGCGAGGTCCGCGGAGTTCATCCAGGTGTTGCGCGGGGCGTGGGAGAATGAAGCGTTCAGCTTCGCGGGCCACTACTACACGGTGGATGGCCTGCGCATCGACCCACCTCCGGTTTCGCCGCGCGTTCAAGTCTGGCAGGGCGGCCAGAGTCCCGCTGCCCAGGCCATGGCGGCCGCCCACTCCGACTGGATGTTCCTCAACGGCGGCCCGCCCGCGAAGGTTGGGACGATCATCGACTCAGTTCGGGCAAAGGCGAAAGCACAGGGTCGGACGGTTCGCTTCGCGATGTACGCCATCCCACTCTGTCGCGCAACGGACGAAGAAGCCGAAGAGTCCATCGCCAAAATGGTCGCCGCCGTTGACCCGGACCGGGTAGCGGCTCGCCGGAAACGCGTATCAGGCGCCCAGGGCATGTGGGAAGCGGGCCAGGATGCGCTGACCACGCTCGATTCCAACGAAGGCTATGCCAGCCGCCTCATCGGCTCTCCCGCAACGATCCTGGCCCGTATGCGCGAGTTCCACGAACTGGGCGTCGATTGCTTCCACCTCGCCCTCCACGACGAGCGCTTCAACAGCGAAGTGCTGCCCAAGGCGCAGGCGGGTGAGTGGAGCGAATGATGGCAACAGGCGATTTACAGGCCCTTGTCGAAGCATTTAACGATGACAGGCGAAGTTCTCCAGACAACGACGACGAAGCGAAGGACCTTTTCGAGCGATGCACGAGACTCTTCGCTTCGGATTCGCAACTTAATGCGCTTGTGCCTCAAGAAGTGGATGACGCCCTGTTTAACGCTTCCTTCGACCTACATCACGTCGTGTACCGCTACGCCGTGCCACATGAAGCCGCCGTTGCGTTGCTCGATGCCATCGAATCTCTGTTCAAAAAATATTACGCCAACCATGAAGAAGGCCTTTCTTGTGGCCAGTTCTGGGACAACGCCTTGGGTTACAGCACCACAGAATTCATGACCCCATCGGGATTTGTTTTCTTAGACCGGGCGATCGAAGTTCTCGGCCGCCTGCTCACCCGTCCGGAAGCGCACATTAGAGCGAGCGCTTTGCACGGCTTGAATCACCATCCGATTGTCGATAAGGCGCAGGTCGAGATAGAACGGCATCTACAGCGGGAAACCGACCCGGGACTTCGCGACTACGCTTCGCAGGTTCTCGATGCGTTCGCCAACGGGAAGACGCTCGTTTAGGCGCTACCCAAACAACCCCCGCAAATACGGCGACAAGAACCGCCCCTCCGGGTCCATCGACCGCCGAATCGCGAGGAATGCCTCGAATTCCGGGTAGCTTGCCACCAGGTCTCCTCGCGTCAGCCAGTGGATCTTGCCCCAGTGCGGCCGGCCGTCGTGCTTGCGGAAGATGGCTTCGACCGCGCGGAAATACGGCTCGTACGGGCGGCTCGCGTCCTGGTGTACGGAAATCGTGACCGTTTCGCGCCCATTGGCCGTGCTCACCATCGCGTCATCGGCAGCCAGCGTGCGGTACTCAACCGGCCAGACCCACTTCGGGAACTGCGTGCGCATGCACTCGCGCACTTCCATGAAGCACTCCGGTCCCGCTTCCGCCGGCACCGAGTATTCCATCTCGTTGAACTTCTGCTCGCGCACGGACGGGTAGATGCGATGGCTCCAGCCAACCCGTTCGCCCGGCCCTTCGAGCGGCGGCGGGTCTTCCTCCTCCGGCTCTTCTGTCACCGGGTTCAGCGCCTTGCACTCGGCGGAGTCCGCGCCGGGGTACCAGAAGAACTCGAAGTGGTCGTTCCCCGCGACCGAGCCAGCCAGCCCGGCCATGACCTCCTCGACCGGGGCATGCCAGCGGCGTTCGTGCAGCGCGTAGCGAGGGAGGCATTCGATCGTGACCTGGCTGGTGACGCCGAGCATCCCCAGCGAAACCCGCGCTGCCCGCAACACGTCCGGGTGGACATCGCGCGTGTCGAGAACGTCGCCCGTCGCGGTTATCAGCCGCATCGCGGCCACACGGCTGGGGATGTTGCCATAGGCCGGGCCCGTTCCATGCGTGCCCGTGCCAATCGCGCCCGCCACCGACTGCACGTCGATGTCGCCCTGGTTGGCGAGCCCCAGCCCGGCCTCCCAGAGGTAATGCGTGGCCTTTGTGAGCTTCGTCCCGCCCCACAGTGTCGCCTCCCGGGTCAGCGCATCGGCAGAGACAAGGCCATGCAGGCCGTCCAGCGAGATGATCACGCCATCCGTCGCTACGACCGGCGTGAACGAGTGCGCGGTGCCAACGACACGCACGTCGAGGCCGTCTTTCGACGCTCGGCGCACAGCCTCCTGCAGTCCCGCTTCGGACGTGGGCCGTTCGATGCGTTGGGGCGAAGCAGTCACACCCCCGGACCAGTTCGACCAGTTCTCAGCCATCCGTCACCTCAAAATCCTTGCTTGGATTCTAGTCTGGGAGCGCGTCTTGGACTCCCCTCTCCCTCCGCAGTGGGAGAGGGGTCGGGGGTGAGGGACGATTCTAGCCGTCTGCCGCTAGAATTCGCTGGTGAAGAATTACCCAGTCTCCCCGGACCTATCCACCCCTCGTGGCTACAGCCACGTCGTTACCGCTTCCGGCACGATCGTCTTCGTCGCCGGGCAGATCTCGGTCGATAAGACCGGCGCTATAGTCGGCGCCGGCGACATTCGCGCGCAGACGGTCCAGGTACTCGAAAACGTGAAGGCCGCGCTCGCCGCAGCCGGTGCCACCTTCGCCGATGTCGTGAAGCAGAACACCTACGTGGTGAACCTGAACGCCGAGGCGCTCCCGATCATTCGCGAAGTCCGCGGCCAGTACTTCCCATCGGAAAACCCGCCGGCGAGCACGCTGCTCGGCGTCACGGCGCTCGCCATGGCGGGCCTGCTGATCGAAATCGAAGTCGTGGCGGTGTTGGACTGAGCGGCTTCGCCATTGGCTATACTTGCGGTAGAGGTTTCTGAACCATGACCACCACAGCCGCACACAAGCTCCCGTACAGCGATCGAATTACACATGAACCGAACAAAATGGGCGGACGTGCGTGCATCCGCGGGATTCGGGTGACTGCGTCGAACGTCGTTGGAATGCTGGCGGCCGGTGAGACCGTCGAAACCATTCTCGCCAATTTCCCGTACTTGGAAGCCGAGGACATCCCTGCGGCGCTCTCCTTCGCCGCATGGCGACTGCAGGAATCAGAGCAGCCCATACCCCGATGAAAGTCGTCCTAGACATGAACATGTCACCCGAGTGGGTCGATGTCCTGAATGGCGAAGACATCGAGGCGATCCATTGGTCGAACGTAGCAAACTGGCGCGCCGACGACGACGAGATCGTGCGTTGGGCATCGGCCAACGGGCAGGCAATTCTGCCCCTGATCGACCCCGTTGCGCGGCGCGTCCGCAAACTCCCACTCTCCTGATGCGCGCCGTCCGTTCCTCCCTCGTCTCCATCCCGATGCCCGATGGTGTGGTGCTCTCTGGGCGACTCTGGCTGCCCGAATTGGCCGAAGGCGAACATGTGCCCGCCATCCTCGATTGCAACCCCTACCGAATCACCGACATGTCCGCCATTGCCAGCGAGCGGGCCTTCGCCTACCGGGCCGCGCACGGATACGCTTGCCTCCGCATCGACCTCCGTGGCTCAGGCAACTCCGGCGGACTCCTGGTCGATGAATACCTCCCGCAGGAGCAGTCCGACAACCTCGTCGTGATCGAATGGGCAGCGAGTCAATCGTGGAGTAGCGGCGCGGTCGGGTGGACCGGCATCTCGTGGAGCGGCTTCGCCGCACTCCAGATCGCCGCGCTCCGGCCGTCCGCCCTCAAAGCTATCGTCACGGTCTGCTCCACCGACGACCGTTACGCCGACGATGTGCACTACCGCGGAGGCTCAGTCCTCGGCAGCGACATGCTCCCCTGGGCTTCGACGATGCTCATGCTGAATGCCCTCCCGCCCGACCCTGAGGTCGTCGGCGACGGCTGGCGGGAGATGTGGGCGCATCGCCTCGCTGGCACACCGCCAGCCATCGATGCCTGGCTGCAGCACCAGACCAATGACGACTACTGGAAACAGGCCTCGGTGTGTGAGGATTTCACGGCCGTACGGGTGCCCACGCTGGTCGTCGGAGGTTGGGCGGATGGCTACGTCGATGCAGTGTTCCGGTTGATGGACGGCCTCGAGTGCCCCAGGAAGGCGATAATCGGTCCGTGGGGGCACGGCTCGCCGCACGCTGCCGAGCCCGGGCCTGCCATTGGCTTCCTCCAGGAGGAACTGCGATGGTTCGGCCACTGGCTCAAGGGCGAACCAACAGGCGTCATGGATGAACCGCCGTTTCGCGCCTGGCTGCAGGACCATGTGCCGCCCGCGACTTCATACAACGCGCGCCCTGGCGCCTGGGCAGGATTCGAGTGGCCGCTGCCGGTTCGGCAGTCCCGATCGTTCCTGGTCGGCGGCGGACTCACTGAATCACCAGGCTCGGCGCGTACGGCAGCGGTGCCCCGTAGCCTCGCGGATGGCCTTGGCGCCGGTGAATGGTGCCCATCAGGCACCCCCGGCGATTTTCCCGGTGACCAGTCGGCCCTCAACGCCGCCTGGTGTTCTTACACGTCGCCGGTTCTGACAAGCGAGGTTTCCATTCTCGGGAACCCCATGGCCGAACTCTCTCTGTCTTCCAGCCAGCCAGCGGCCGAGGTCATCGTCCGGCTTTGTGATGTTGCCTCCGACGGGTCGGCAACACTCGTTTCGCGGGGCGTTCTGAACCTGCGGCATGTTGAGAGCCACGAGCTGCCGAAAAACCTGGTGCCCGGCGAAACGTTCCGGGCGTCCGTCCAACTCAAGGCCACGTCCTACCGGTTTCCAGTTGGCCATCGGATTTCCGTCTCGCTTGGCGGCGCTTACTTTCCGTGGATCTGGCCATCGCCAGCCGCGTTCGAACTCACACTCCACGAAGGCGCCGGGTCGTTTCTGACCCTGCCGGTACTGGAATCGGGCGGCCGTCCAGTGTTATTTGCCGAACCAGCGCAGAATCCGCCACCGGCCTTCGAAATACAGGATGCCCCGGAACTCTCTCGCGAGCTGTCCCACGACAAGTCGACTGGCAGGTCCTGGCTGACCGCCCACGGCAAGGCTCCCACTGTCAGGCTGCGTGACTCGGGCATTGAGTTCGGGAGCGCGCGAACAAACACCTTCGAAGTTCGCGCCGACGATCCGCTCGCCGCCCGCGTGACGTGCTCGAACTCGGCGTTCCGGCGCCGCCGCGACTGGCAAGTTCGCGTGCAGACTCATAGCGAGATGTGGGCAACCGAGACGCACTTCGTCGTGACTACTCGCCTGCAAGCTTTCGAATCTGAAAAACTGACCTACGATTCGGAACGGCGTTTCGAATTTCCGCGGCAATGACCCCGCCTACGCCAAACAGCGCAGCGGCTGGTTGCCGTTGTAGATCAGCATCTCAGCGAAGAGCTGCTGGTAGTCCAGCGGGATGCCCCAGCGTTCGCCTCGAAGCTCCGAGTATGCCCGGTGCAGGTTTGGTACGAGCCGCTCGGCATCGTGAAGGTCCTTGAAGCGCCCGAGGTCGAGGCCCTGCGCAAGTTCCAGCGGTAGGGTACCGGCCTCCATGCCTCGCTTTGCCGTCTCGGACACGAAATCGAGATACGCGCGTACGTCACCGATGACCGACGGCCCACAAACCGGACCGTGGCCCGGGACAATCGTCTCCGCGCCGAGCGCTTCGATCCGTTCGAGCGCCTGCAGCCATCCGCCAATCGATCCGCCGAGGGCGAACGGTGTGCCACCGTTGAAAATGATGTCTCCGCTGAACAGCAGTTTGCGCTCCGGGACCCAGGCGACGATGTCGTTCGTGGTGTGCGCGGGGCCCACGAAGATGAGTTCGATCTTCAGGTCATCCACGTAAACCGAGAGCCGGTCCTCGAAGGTCACGTTCGGCGGCGTGACCGGGCAGTCGCCGAAATCCACCATCGGGAATAGCGCGCTCGCAGCGTGTCCGCTGGCGATCACTTCGCGACGGCAACGTTCGCTCGCGATGATCGCGCTGTCCGCGAACATGAAGTTGCCATGCGTGTGGTCGCCGTGGCTGTGCGTGTTCACCAACGCCGTCACTGGCAACGGTGTGACCGAGCGGACCGCGGCATGGAACGCCCGGGCCCGCGCCTCGGTGCCGGTCGTATCGATAACGGTGGCTGATTGGGAGCCCACAATGGCCCCGGCGTTGTTCAGGAACCAGCTTCCATCGAGCTGGATGTAGGCGAAGATCATTCGGCTCACCTCTTCAACGGTCGGTGGCGGGATTTCGGCGTGGACTGGAACAACGGTCGATGACATGCGCGTCCTCCTCGGAGGACGCATTCAATCACGCCGTCAGGTTGATTCCAAGCCCGAGGGCTCGCGCTGGGCCCGGGCCTCAGGCCCCTTTTCGAGCCGCGCCGCCACCAGCGAAAGCATGTAGTTCGGGATGAAGTAGAGCAGCGATACCACCGTCAGCACCTCGATCGTGTGATTCCCGAGGGCCGGCGACTCATACAGGATTTTCCCCCGCCGCAGCAGTTCCTCGATCGCAATCAGCGCCGCCAGCGACGTGTCCTTGTAGAGCGTGATCAGCTGGCTAACGAGCCCCGGAGACATCCGTCGCAACGCCATAGGCACCGCCACGTAGCGCATGGACTGCATGTAGCTCAGACCGATGGTCCGGCTCGCTTCGATCACGCCTTTCGAGATGGAGAGAATGCCCGCCCGCATGATTTCGGCCACTACCGCGCTGTTGTAGAGCGCCAGCGCGAGGATCGCCGATGACTTCGGCGTCAGGTCACCGGTGGTCTCATC
>JANPDX010000809.1:0-1582 GCA_031431695.1 Dehalococcoidia bacterium | reverse complement strand
CGCGAGGTGATGGCCGCCCACCTCGCGCAGATCGAACGCGTGAACCCCCGGGTGAACGCGATAGTCACGCTCACCGCGGAGCAGGCGATGGCCGACGCCGCGTCCGCGGACGATCGCCTGGCCCGTGACGAACCGACCGGTCCGCTCCATGGCCTGCCGGTCGCCCACAAGGACTTGTTCGAGACGAAGGGTATTCGGACGACGTACGGCTCGCCTATCTATGCCGATTTCGTGCCCAACTTCGATGCGTTGCCCGTCCGCCGCCTGAAAGCCGCTGGTGCTATCACCATCGGCAAGACCAACACGCCCGAATTTGGGCTTGGCTCGCAGACCTTCAACCAGGTCTTCGGCGCCACGCTCAATCCCTACGACACAACGAAAACCTGTGGCGGCAGTTCGGGCGGCGCGGCGGTCGCACTGGCCTGCGGCATGGTCCCCATCGCCGACGGTTCCGACATGGGCGGTTCGCTTCGCAACCCCGCGAACTTCAACAACGTCGTGGGCTTCCGGTCGTCGCCGGGCCGGTTACCTGGCCCTCCGGGCTCGTGGGCTACGCTCAGCGTTTCCGGCCCGATGGCTCGCACCGTGGCCGATGCCGCCCTGATGCTCAGCGTCATGGCCGGACCCGATCCCAGCTCGCCGATCAGCATCCCGGAATCAGGGGCGAAGTTTGGCGGCGGCCTTGACCGTGCTTTCGCGGGGACGCGCATCGCGTTCAGCAGTGATTTCGGCGGGCTCCCGATCGACCCCCGCGTCGTCCGTGTGCTCGAATCGCAGCGGCACGTCTTCGGAGACATCGGCTGCCTTGTCGAACAGGCCGCGCCTGACCTCTCGCCGGCCTACGAAGCCTTCCAGACACTTCGCGCGGTTGGCCTCGTGCAAACGCGTGGGCCGCTCCTGGCCGAACACCGCCACCAGATGAAAGACACCGCCGTCTGGAACATCGAAAAGGGGCTCGCACTTGCGGGCGAAGAGATCGCGAACGCGGAGCGCCTTCGCGTCCTGTCGTTTCAGCGGATGAAGGCGTTTATGGACACCTACGAGTTCCTCGTCGTGCCAGTGAACCAGGTGCCGCCGTTTCCCGTCGAAACGCCATACCCGGCCGAGATCAACGGGGTCGCGATGGGCACATATATCGACTGGATGAGGTCCTGCTACTACATCACCGTCACGGGCCATCCCGCGATCTCGGTGCCTTGTGGATTCACTCCGGAAGGTCTCCCTGTCGGCGTCCAGATTGTCGGACGCTACCGCGATGAACTCGGCGTGCTGCAACTCGCCTATGCCTTCGAACGGGCCACTGGCTTCTGGAAGCGACGTCCGCCGGTCGTCACGTAGCCGCGTGCCAGCGGAGTCGCTGGGCCCGGAGGGGCCGGTGAAACCAGGTGTGATCGGGACGATAGGGTCAGCGTATTTGGCGCGTTCGGGCGTGCCGCCGATGTCCAATGTGGGCGAGAATCGTCTGAGTTGGACATAAACAACTGGCCATAACGTTGACAGAACAGTTACAGTGCCTCGGCTACGCCTGTGGATGCACTCCCGGGAACCAACCGGGGCGGGCGGGCGTTCGTATGTACAGGAG
>JANPDX010000808.1:0-1636 GCA_031431695.1 Dehalococcoidia bacterium | reverse complement strand
AGCCGAGCGCCTCGGTCTTCAGCGAAATGCCCGGGCCACTCGATCCCGTGACCGCCACGCAGCCGTGAAAGGCTACTCTGGATATCCCCACGGGCACGCTTGTTCGAAGGCCGCGCTGACCGCGAGCAGGAAGGCATCGGCGTAGCGGGGAGCCACTGCCTGTAAGCCGACCGGCAGCCCATTCGAGGCCAGCCCGGCCGGTAGCGAGGCCGCGGGATGTCCGGTGAAGTTGAACGGATAAGTGAAGGGAATGAATCCCGCGGCGGAAACGGCTTGCCCGGCAATCGTCGTGGGCGGCGGGCCTGCGGCGATGAACGGTGTCGTGGCCGTCGTTGGCGTCAGCAGCAGGTCGTAGTCTTCGAAGAACGCCGTCATCATGCGGTTCGCCTGGTGCCGGGTTTCGAGTGATTCGGCGATTTGGACGGCGGTGATCGAGCGGCCGACTTCGGCGAAGCGGGCGAAACCGGGTTCGAGCAGTGCGCGCTCGGCCGGCGTCATCGAATCAACCAACCGGGTGTCGCCGGAGGCGGCGATGGTAGTCCAGGCCATGAGCGGGTCGGGGAAGCCGGGGCCCGCCTCGACCAGTTCGGCACCCAGAGCACGGGCGAAGGCCTGCGCGGCGGCCCGTGAAATCGCGATGACCTCGGGATCCACAATCGCATAGCCGAGGTCGGCGCTGAAGCCGACCTTTCTAAGGCGCGGCGCGGAGCCTGTCGCGGCGGCTTCGAAGTTATGGCCGGTCGAATCGAGCGACTCCAGGTCGTTTGGGTGCGGGCCGGAGGCAACGTCCATGTAGCGTGCGGAATCGCGGACCGTCCGGGCCATGGGGCCCATGGTGCTGAAGAAGCCCCACGTCTGCGCGTGCTCGTTCGCACGGGGGATGCGATGGGCACTGGGCTTGATTCCGTAGCAGCCGGTGAACGATGCGGGTATGCGGATAGAGCCGCCGCCATCGCTCGCCGAGCAGAGGGGCACCATGCCCGCGGCGACCGCCGCGGCGCTGCCGCCACTCGAGCCCCCTGGAGTCTTCGAAACGTCCCAGGGGTTGCGGGTTGGGCCCCAGAGCAGGTTTTCGGTGTAGCCCTTGTAGCCGAACTCGGGCGTGTTCGTTTTCCCGACGATGACTGCGCCAGCGGCCTTCAAGCGGGAGACGGAAACCCCGTCCCGGTCTGCGATGCGGCCTTCGTAAGCGCGTGAGCCTTCGGTGAAGAGCAGTCCCTTCACCGGTTCGAGATCCTTGATGCCGATGGGCACTCCAGCAAGCAGGCCGGGTTCTTCGCCGCGGGCAATAGCCGCATCGATGGCGTCGGCCTGTGCTCGGGCCCCGGCGTGGTCGATCGCGATGAAGGCGTTGAGTGCGGGGTTTCGGGCATCGATGCGTGCGAGTGCGGCATCGACGACTTCGCGGGCGGAGAAACGCTTCGCGCGCACCCCGTCGGCGGTTTCGCAAGCGGAAAGGAGTTGTTCGGGCATGGGGCTGTCTCCGGGTGGTCTCGGTGGCCGGGAGTATACGGAGGGGAACGCGACGCGAGCGACTACAGGCTCTCGATAATCCAGTTGAGGCCCAAACCTACGGCCATCAGGGCGCCGAAGCGCATGTGCAACTGGGCTGTGTGGAAAAGCGCGAGGTTGAGCT
>JANPDX010000807.1:0-1622 GCA_031431695.1 Dehalococcoidia bacterium | reverse complement strand
GGCTGGAACGAGGCGGAACACAAGGCCTATGGGATCGCGTTCCCTCCACTGAAGGAGCGATTCGATCGGCTCGACGAAGCGATCCAGGTGATGAAGGCGCTCTGGGCGCCTGGCCCGGCTACCTTCGCGGGCAAGCACTACCGGCTCGATGGCGCCGACTGTATCCCGAAGCCGGCGAGCGGACGTCCGCCCATCCTTATCGGCGGCGGGGGCGAAAAACGAACCCTCCGGCTCGTCGCCCAGTACGCGGACGAATGGAACGCCGTGAACGTCTCACCGGAGGTCTATGCCGCGAAGGTGAAGGTGCTCGAAGCACACTGCGAAGCCGTTGGCCGCGACCCTTCAACCATCAGGCGTTCGATGATGACCTTCGCGATAATCGGCCCCAACGAAAAGGCGCTCAACGCCGGGACCGAACGCATGATGGGGATCTGGGGCGCGCCTCACGGGACCGAGCCGGCGGCCTACCGCGAGACGCTTCGCGGCCGGGGTATGCTCGTCGGCGGCAAGGATGAAGTGTTGGAAGCCTGCGCCAGGTACGCCGCACTCGGGATGCAAGAAATCCAGTTCCAGCACTTCAACTTCGAGGATGACACGGTGCCCGAGTTTCTCGCGC
Source organism: Dehalococcoidia bacterium (assembly GCA_031431695.1). Lineage (GTDB taxonomy): Bacteria > Chloroflexota > Dehalococcoidia > Tepidiformales > Tepidiformaceae > Amarobacter. The sequence goes on along the minus strand of JANPDX010000807.1, from coordinate 1,006 downwards.
GCGAGGTTGCTCCGGCGGCCGCGAAGCTTTAGCGGCTCAGCTCCGGAGCGCTCGCAACGCCTCGTCGCGCGGGAGCAGTACGGCGCCGAGGGCGCCATCGCGGGTTTCGAATTCGGCCGTGCGTTTCCGGAGTTCTTCTTCGGCGTTGTGTTTGCGGTCCCAGGCGGTTTTCCAGTCCTTCGCGAGCCGCCCCACCACTTCCTGGCGTTCAAGGAGTTGCTCTTCGGCGTGCAACCGCAGGAACCACAAGTCCCGCGATTGTTGGTGGTGTGACGCCGAACGTGCGAACTCCGAGGCGCCAACCACGACCGCGGCCTGCATGGCTTCGATTGCTTCGTCGATAGCTTTTATCGCGGTGCGGCGCCGCGAGATGCAATCCTTGAGCGCGCCGAGCAACTCCCGCTCCACTTGTTCGCGGTTGGCGTCCGAGGGTTCTCGCGCTGCTTCGATCTTGGCCGCCAACAATTCCTCGGCGTGCTCCAGGTCCGCGCCGGACTTGATTGCGCGTGCCTCTTTCATGTCAGCTACGCGTGCTGCCTCATTCTGGACAGCGCTCGCAATCTCAAGCTCACGGTTCACCAGCCAATCGTGCTCCCGGACGAACGTGACGGTGAGTTTCGGCCTGGCACGGGCTGCCTTTTCCGCAGCTTCGGCATCCAGCCCGATGACATGTTCGGCGCTGTCTTCGGTGGATTGGATGGTCCAGCCGCGCTTCTTCGCGGATTCCGCATCCCACTGGAGCTGCTTCTCGTTGGCATACGTCCCGACGAACTGAGTTTTCGAGCGGTCGTCGTACCAGGCCATTCGTGTCAAATCCCTCCGGTCACCTTGCGCCGTTACGCATCTTACATAGGTCGGCGTCTGTTGCTCGCGCGCGCGGCTTACGTCTCGGGCACCGTACACTGCCCGCGATGGCTGCGCAGCAGAACCCATGGCTGGCCATGCCTCCGCGCGATGGCGATGCCTATGACGAAACGTACGACCGACGTGCGGCGGCGGGTGAGGA
>JANPDX010000806.1:0-6055 GCA_031431695.1 Dehalococcoidia bacterium | reverse complement strand
GGGGTGCCGGGCGGAGGCGGTGTATCACCCGGAGGAGTGCCACCAGCCGGGGCGGGCGGTGTCGTGGGAGTGCCGGGCGGAGGCGGTGTATCACCCGGAGGAGTGCCACCAGCCGGGGCGGGCGGTGTCGTGGGAGTGCCGGCCGGAAGCGGCGTACCACCCGGAGGAGTGCCACCAGCCGGGTCGGGCGGTGTCGTGGGAGTGCCGGCCGGAAGCGGCGTACCACCCGGAGGAGTGCCACCAGCCGGGTCGGGCGGTGTTGTGGGAGTGCCGGCCGGAAGCGGCGTACCACCCGGGGGGGGTTGCGGCGGTACCTCGTCGAAAGTCGGGGCTACTTGCGGGGGCGCCTCACTGGCTGGCTGAGAGCTGTCGGGACGATGCGCTATGGGAGCTCCGCTTCTGGGCTCGGCTGTATCCGGCCGATGGGTCATCGGGGCGCCGGTACTTTGGGCCAATGCGTCGGAGCGGTGCTCAACTGACGCTGCGCCCGTGGGCAGTCCTGCTTCGGGCCTGTGTACCATCGGCGCACCGGCCAGGGGAGCCGGGCCTTCAGCCTGGTGGCCCATTGGAGACCCTGCGCGGACCTCCGGCTCACCGGGACGCGGGATGCTATCCGTTGACCCGGAGTAGCGGGCATTGGGATAGCGGACAGGCGCAGGGCCAGTGCCTCCCTCGGCTTCGTTGGCCGCCAGGTTTTGTTCCTCGCCACCCACGGGCTGGCGCTGGCCCAAGGAGCGCCGCCGTACCCGGGCAAAGACGCTCGAGAGGGATAGCTTCAACCAGGACATCGTGCTCCTTAGCTGGCGAACTCGGCTGATGGCCCCATCATACTGTCAACGAAACGCGATACCGGCCCAGGGAAGTGCGCGCCTCCAAGCCCGCCGGGCATGAGTTCGGGCGAGGACTTTGGGGGCATATTCGCTCCGCGACCCGGTTTCCGGGAGGTGCGTAATCTTATGAGGCGCGGCCCGGCTCGTCCACAGAAGCGAGTCAGGAGCGACTGAACTCGCGCTCTATCCCGCATCGGACGGGCGCCGGAGCGGGCAAGTGCGAGTACGCGGGACAGGCAAGTTACGCTCAGTGCGCCATCAGGACTGTTTGATTGTCCGGGAGCCGCCTAAGCTACGCCGGAATGGCTGACCAACTTCCTCCCAACGTCCCCCGGACTCTGAAGCATTACCGGATGATCCGGCGCCTCGGGGCGGGCGGGATGGGCGCGGTCTTCGAAGCGGAAGACCGGAGGGACCAGAGCCGGGTCGCGGTCAAGCTTCTTCACCCGCACCTGGCCGAAGACACGGCCTTTCGCGAGCGGTTTGAACGCGAAGCCCACGTTGCCGCGCTTCTTCGATCCCCCTACACCGTGCACCTCCTGGATTATGGTCAGGCGGAGGGCCACTTCTTCCTTGTCATGGAGTACATCGACGGCCCTTCCGTCGCGAACCTCATCGAAGCGCAGCCTCTGCGTCCACTGCGGGCGCTCGCCATTGCCTCCGAAGTCGGCCGCGCCCTGGAAGAGGCAGAGGCACGCGGTGTGGTACACCGGGATATCAAACCGGAGAACATCCTCATCGCGGCCGAAGACTCGGTGAAAGTCGCCGATTTCGGCATCGCCCGCCGTGTCGGAGGCGGTGGCCAAACAGAGGTCGGCGGATTCGTGGGGTCAATACTCTATGCGTCGCCTGAACAAGCTCGCGGGGAAGCCGACCGCCGAAGCGATATCTACGCGCTCGGGGCGGTCCTGTATGCGATGCTCGCGGGCCACCCACCTTTCAATGGCGCCCCGTATGAGGTGATGCGCCAGCACGCCGAGGCCTCGCTACCGGTTGGGCCGCTCCAGGGCCTCCCGGATGCCGTGGTCAATATCGTTCGGCGCTGCCTGGAAAAGGATCCCCAGGACCGGTATCAGTCCGCATCGGAACTGGCTGGCGCCCTGGAACGCGCCCAACGTTACGTGCTGAGTGTGGAGAGCGGGAGCATGAGGACCAATCCGGCGGGGACCGGTGCATCGACTTTCCCGCCGGCGACGACCGGCACGGAACCTCCCGCCACAGTGGTGGCGAGCCCCAAAAGCGCACCGGATGCGCAAGAGACCGCTACTCCGGCCGGGGCCGACCCGCCCCGTCCGGAGGTTGAGCCGGTCGCGAGCCGGTCGCCCGAAGACGCGACCGTTGTCGCTCCGGCGAAATTGGCGCCGTCCCCTCCTGCGGAGACCGTTGCAGCTGCGGCAGTGCGGCAGAACGCGGCCGATGCGATGGAGAGTGCCCGAAGCACAGTCGTGGGAGCTTCCGGCGGGAGTACGGCGGTCTCCGTACCAGCAGCCGCAAGGTTGCGGGCCGATGACACTCCTGCTCCTCATGCAAATCGGACGCCGGGGAAGAGAAGGCGCGTGGCTCTGGCCGGTTTAGCTGCTGCCGGGGTCGCAGTGGTTCTGGTGTTGGCAGTCGTGGCCGTTCGGCTGTGGCCAGCTTCAGACGCACCTACGGATCTCATCGGCGCGGATTTGGTCAAACAACTGGATGACCAGGCCGTGGATGCGTTCCAGGCTTTCGGCTCAACCACTGCGCGAGTCTCGAGACCTTCCTCAACCGCCGCCGCCCAGGGCGCCATCGATTCCGTCAGGATCACCAGCACCTCCGAGGGGATCACTCGCGTGGTTCAGTTGATCGTCTTTCCGTCGGTGTCCGATGCCCGCCGCTATGCCAACGACCTACTCCAACAAGCCGGGATTTCGGGCGGGTCTGGTTGCACGACTGGTACTGCCCTTCCTGATGCTCCGACCTCGAGCGAATCGAGCGTGTGTTATCTGCGGGAGGGCGCCGTGGTCGTGATTGCTTCGGTGGCGCCGCCCGCTGGTGAGGCTGACGCCGAAGCTCTCGCCGCGCGCTCGTCCGAAGTAGTTGCATCCGTTCGGAAGGGTGAAACGCCGCGCCGGGCAACGGTCTTCGTGGCCACCAAACCTTCGACAACGACGACGGCAGCCGCGACCACCGTCGCGACCACATCGCCAGCCCCGACATCGACTCCGGCGCCCGTCCCCACGGCCACGCAACGTCCGAGCCCAACGGTTGTTCCCGCGCCGATCTCGGCGGGAGTCTGGACGTACGACTTCGGCGTGACTCGCAACACCTGCTCCTTCGGTTTGCCAGTGGGAAGCCGCTATCCGAGTGCTTACCGCCTGGCCGAGGTCGCCGGTTTCGACGGGCTTATTTCTCCCGGCGAGCTGGTTGATGTCACCCAGGACGACACCGGCTTTTACATCGGGAGGCTTGCGTTTACGTTCCCGACTTTCGTCCTTACGTTCCCGGTCAACGCATCGGGCGAAACGGGAACCGCGACGCTGACCAACAATTACCTGGACGCGAACACCGGCACCGCAACCCTTACCGAAGTATATTTTCTGCTTGGCGGCGGCTCATGTTCGTTCGACAGCGCAGAGTAGGAATTTCAGGGAGTTCGCGGCATGCCAGGTAGACTCATCCTCAGTTGGATCGGCGATGATGGCCTTCAGCAAGAGTGCGAGCTGGCGCCCGGGTCGTTCGTCATCGGTCGTTCGCCGGAAAACGCCGTCGTGCTTACGGCTGCGATGGTATCCCGGGCACACGCACGGATCGTTGTGGACGCTGCCGGGGCCGCGGCGATTGAAGACCTTGGGAGCCGTAACGGGACATTCCTGCACGGCGAGAAGGTTCAGTCTGCACAGCTGCAATCTGGCGACGAGGTTACGGTTGGCGGGGTTTCGCTCTTCGTGTCGGGCGGCCAGGCGAGCGGGGCAGCCGCGGAAACGATCGTTGGCCTCGACCTGGGACGCGACGAACCGCTGGATGCGAGCGTTACGGCTTTTCCGGGCAATGCGACGGTTGTCGTTGGTCGATCAGGGCCGTTGGCCGCTCGACCGGTAGAGGCCGGCGTCTTGCCCGAACATATCCTGAATGCACCGCTTATCTCGGAGCGGGCCTTGCGGGAGCATGGGATCGAGGTACAGGTCGTTGATGTCGCGGCGCTCGGCGCGGGCGCCGGGAGCTTCGTCTTCGTCGACCTGCTGCGCGTCAGTGGAATGGCGAAAGCGGACATCGCGGTTGTGGGCATTGAAGAATCGCCGATGGCGCGCTGGGCCCGGCTTTGCGCGAACTCCCAAATCCCTCGGCACGAACGCATTCGCTCGAACTCAGAATCCACGCCAGACAATGTCTGGGGCTTTCCGGGGTATGCGGTCCGGGAGGGCGCACGAGAGTTTCGAAGGGGCCACTTCAAGACGGCTGTGAGCTGCTTCTGGAGTGTTTTCGGTGAGCCGGCTGTGGCCCAGACGTACACGCCCAAGCTTGAGGATGTGGTGGCATCCGTGGATCGCGAAGCCGAACGGATCGGCTGGGCCGAGATGCTCCGTCACGGCCGCATTCGGTACATTCGCAAGAGCGAAGAAGGGCGACTGGTCGCTATCGTCTCCCAAAGTGACGCGGACCAGCGAAGGTACATCGCCGTTTCGGCGCGCGCCATGCACCTTTCAATTGGCTATCCCGCCGTCCAGCTGTTGCCCGACCTCGCCGCTTATCGCGAGACTCACGGCGACTTCGAACGAGTTGTCAACGCGTATGAGCCACACGACCACATCTACGAACGGCTACGCGAGCGAGGCGGGGTCGCGCTGCTTCGCGGCCGCGGAATCGTCGCGTCCCGAGTGCTGCAGCGGCTGTATGAAGAGCGGCGGCTGAACCCAAAGATACAGGTCATCCATCTCCATCGGTCTCGCCTGACTGAAGGTCACCGATTTGGACTTGCTCGCCGCCGCGTTGACGAACAATACGAGTTCCAGCCGTTCAACTGGCCGAAATCTTGCTGGGGTGGAGAACACCTTGAGAAGATCGAGCGAATGTCTCCCCAGGACCGCAAAGGCTTGTTGGACGTGCTCGGCGGAACCTCGACAGCGAACCGGCGGGACTGGCGCCAGATGGTCACGGATGGCGGACGGGAAGGCTGGTATCGTTCGGAATTCGGTACCGTGGAGGCGGTTCAACCCGCGCCCGACGGCCGGGTGAGTACACGAATCCACAGTACGCTCGGCGGTGGTGGGGACCTCACAGTCGTTGCCGATTTCGTCATCGACTGCACGGGGCTGGTTGCCTCCGCGGGCCGTAGCCCGCTCCTCGCTGACATGCTCGAACGCTATCAAGTGCCGTTAAACCCGCTCGGCCGTCTTGCGGTGACGGGTGACTACGAACTCGCTGCGATGCGCCACGGTCAATCGCGGATGTACGCTTCAGGCGCCCTTACGCTCGGCGGGCCAATGGCTGCGGTGGACAGTTTCCTTGGCATGCAGTTCACGGCGCTCAGGGCGGTAGACGCCATGCAGGACATGGGCATCCGCGGATTGCGGCGGCTGAACGGCGTTTCGTCGTTCATGCGATGGCTGAAGTGGGCCCGGAAGGCAGCCCCATGACGCCTACATTATTCGGCCGCTGGCAAACGCGACTCGCGATGCTTGGATCGTGGGGCGCGCTTATCTCGTTGGTTTTCGCACTGCTGCGCGGCGAGGATGCATTCAACGAGACCTTCTTTTACGTGCTCGGATACGTCGCACTGTTTGGGATCGTCTGGGACTTGCTGTTTATCTTGCTGCAACGACTTCGTTGGGACCGCGACTGGCCAGCGATTTTCCAACTCGCGAGCGGGATATGCGAAGGAGCGCTGGTCTTCGGACTCATTCAAGGCACCGGATTACCGGGTATCGAAAAAGGTGGGGTGCCGTTCGGTCTCTTCGTATCCCATTACGGGCTCGTCTGGTTGGTGACGTACACCTGGGTCCAAGGGCCAATGCGCACATTTTTACCGCGATGGCGCTTCACGGGCGGGCGAATCGTTTAGGTGCGCAACAGCACCAGGTGGTGTGTCCCGTTTAGCTCGAGCGCATCCGCGTGGCGGACACGATCTCCTGGGGCGCTCGCCAGACCAGCCAGGCGCACTTCGTTGTGCGCGGCGGCGGCGCCGAGGATCCAGTCCGTTCCGCTGGCTTCGATGATGGACAACGTGTCGGGACCGGCGTTTACCGCTTCCAGGAGGC
>JANPDX010000805.1:0-11590 GCA_031431695.1 Dehalococcoidia bacterium | reverse complement strand
CCGGCACTCCCACGACACCGCCCGACCCGGCTGGTGGCACTCCGCCTGGCGGGACACCGCCTCCGCCCGGCACTCCCACGACACCGCCCGACCCGGCTGGTGGCACTCCTTCGGGTGATACACCGCCTCCGCCCGGCACCCCAACAACACCGCCCGAACCTGCCGGTGGTACGCCTCCCGGTGAGACACCTCCAACGCCCGGCACCCCGACTACGCCGCCCGAACCTGCCGGTGGTACGCCGTGGGCGGACGCCGTGGCCGGCGGGAGCCCCGAAGTCATCGAAGCCACCGCCGAGCACGACGACTTCGACGATGAATCATCGACGCTGGTCCGTCTCGAACCTTCCGAGTCAGTCGATCAGGCGATGGGACGTTCGCACGGAATCGAAACCGCAATTGACACCGCGACCTTCGCCGACGAGGCCGACGACGACGATCTCGATGACATCGAGGATTGATTCAGCGAGGTGTGCGCCGGCCCTGCCACAGCTGAGGCTCGGATGCCGGCCACTTTTCGAGCCATCAGCTGCAACCGCTAACCACCTCGGACTGGCGGACGCAACAGGAGCGGATCGTGACGAGCACCTCTCTGAGATCAGGCAAGGTCGAACCGATCGAGGTTCATGACCTTGCCCCACGCCGCCCCAAAGTCGCGCGCGAACGACTGCTGCGAGTCGTCGGACGCATAGACCTCCGCGAACGCACGGAGATGGGAATTCGAACCAAAGACAAGGTCGACTCGGGTGGCGGTCCACTTGACTTCGCCGGTCCCGCGATCGCGCCCTTCGAACCCGCCCTCGGATGCGGCGGATGCCTGCCACTCTGTGTTCATGTCGAGCAAGTTCACGAAGAAGTCGTTGGTCAATGTCCCTGGCCGCTTCGTGAAGACGCCGAGAGTGGTCTGCCCGGCGTTCGCATTCAGCACCCGCATTCCACCGACGAGCACCGTCATTTCGGGGCCGGTCAGCGTGAGCAGGTTCGCCCGATCCACCAGCAATTCTTCCGCGGACTTCCGGTGTCCGGCGCGGAGGTAGTTGCGAAAGCCGTCCGCGGTGGGTTCGAGGACGGCAAACGACTCGACATCGGTTTGCTCCTGCGATGCGTCGGTCCGCCCCGGCGCGAAGGGCACCTGCACGTCATGGCCCGCGTCGTTCGCGGCCTTCTCCACGGCGGCGCATCCACTCAGGACGATCAGATCCGCGAGGGAAACCTTCTTGCCGGTGCTCTGCGAGCTGTTGAATTCCGCCTGGATCCGTTCCAGGGTTTGCAGCACGTTCGCAAGCTCCGATGGGCCGTTCACGTCCCAATCCTTTTGGGGCGCAAGGCGGATGCGGGCCCCGTTCGCCCCACCGCGCCGGTCGGTGCCACGGAAGGTTGCCGCCGAAGCCCAGGCAGTGGAGACCAACTGCGAAACGGACAACCCCGATGCGAGGATCTTGCCCTTGAGGCCGGCGATGTCGTGGTCCCCGATCAGTTCGTGATCGACGCTGGGGACGGGGTCCTGCCAAATTTGTGGTTCGGGCGGCACCAGTGCGCCGAGATACCGGACGCGAGGCCCCATGTCGCGGTGTGTCAGTTTGAACCACGCCCTGGCGAAGGCGTCTGCAAACTCATCCTGGTTCTCATGGAAACGCCGTGAGATCGGCGCGTAGATCGGGTCCATCCTCAGTGACAGGTCCGTCGTGAGCATCACCGGGGAGTGCCTCTTCGACGGATCGTGGGCATCCGGCACGGCGGTCGCCGCGGATGGATCCGTCGGGACCCACTGCCACGCACCGGCGGGGCTCTTCACCAGGTCCCAGTCGTACCCAAACAGGGTTTCGAAAAAGCTGTTGTCCCAGGTCACGGGGGTGGGTGTCCAGGCGCCCTCCAGCCCGCTGGTGATGGTGTTGACTCCGTTGCCAGCGCCGAGGCTGTTCTTCCAGCCGAGGCCCATCTCCTGTAGCGGCGCGGCCTCCGGTTCGGGGCTGATGTACTTGTTCGAATCGGCCGCGCCATGGGTCTTGCCGAAGGAGTGACCGCCGGCAATCAGCGCAACCGTCTCCTCGTCGTTCATCGCCATGCGACGGAACGTCTCGCGGATGTCCCTTGCCGCGGCAAGTGCGCTTGGTTCACCGTTCGGCCCTTGCGGATTGACGTAGATGAGGCCCATCTGGACAGCGCCGAGCGGGTTTGCGAGTTCCCGGTCGCCGCTGTAGCGCTCGTCTCCCAGCCAAGTGCTCTCGGGACCCCAGTCGGTATCGTCGGGCTCCCAGACATCCTCGCGCCCGCCCGCGAAGCCGAACGTTTTGAACCCCATCGATTCCAGGGCACAGTTGCCGGCAAAGACCATCAGGTCGGCCCAGGAGATCTTGCGGCCGTACTTTTGCTTGATCGGCCAGAGCAACCGGCGCGCCTTGTCCAGGTTCGCGTTATCGGGCCAGCTGTTGAGCGGTGCGAAACGCTGGTGGCCGCGGCCGGCGCCGCCACGGCCGTCGCTAATACGGTAGGTGCCAGCGCTATGCCATGCCATGCGGATGAAGAGCGGCCCATAGTGGCCGTAGTCGGCTGGCCACCAGTCTTGCGACGTCGTCATCAACTGGACGATGTCTTTCTGCAGGGCATCCAGGTCGAGTGTCTTGAACGCCTCGGCGTAATTGAAGTCCTTGCCCATGGGATCCGACGAGGAAGAGTCCTGGTGAAGGACTTTCAGATTCAACTGATTCGGCCACCATGTCTGGTTCGTGACGGTCATTTCGTTTCTCCTTCTGGCAAAACATTGAACGCGTCGCAACGCAGTTCGATTCGTGTTTGATTAAGGCAGGAATATCCCGAGTCAACCTCGGGCCGGCGCTCCGGCGGTAAGGGGAAGCGTGTCCTCTGTACGTTAGGATGTCCATCTCGATTGGGGTAGTGGTGCACCTTGCTGAACCATGCTGGCGGCGAGTGCCCAGGACGGTTCACCACGGAGTTGCTGGGAGTCCTTGTGGGCCATGGAAGAAGAGGAACAAGGAGGCCCAGATTCGCGGGCGCTGCTTGTTGTTGGTGGGTAACAGGGAAGCATGGGCTGGGGTGGTGCGAAGGGCGGTAGCTCGCCTGCGTGGCGGGGCGTGGGGAGTCCATGTTGCGAGGATGCGGGAGCGAGGGGTGGAGGTGGAAGAGGGTGGTGGCAGTGGGGCGGAAGAGGAACGGGGGATTCAGGCGACCTGGTTCTCCTTCGAGTATTGCCAGAGCGCCCGGTCGAGCGTGCGCATTTCGACACCGGCCTCGTCGGCGATTGCGCGGCACGCTTTGAGGTACTTCTGCCAGTGCTCGAAGGTGTAGTAGGTCGACGGCGATTCCATGTTCAGCGACCAGAGTGCGCGGAAGTCGATGATGGGATAACGGTCCTGGTGGAAGAAGTGGAGGATGACCGAGGCCATCGGGTACGCGACCCCTGGGATGAGCGTGAGGATGCCGATGCGTAGTTCCTCACTCGTAGCGGTCAGAGCTGCCGCGCTTGCTTCGGCGATTAGCGACTCGGCCGTCCGACTGATGAAGCGGCGCGGTCTCGGTGATTTCCACTCCACCAGGGTAAGCAGTTCCTGCTTTGTAAGGTGGCCACGCTGGCGAACTCCCGGCACCAGGTTCATCACCTCGTCCTCCAGTGCGTACTGGTAACGCGCGCTAGTTGCGTGTAACTCGGAGAGCGGGAATCGGGGCCGACCGGGCGTGGGGATTGACATATACGGAACGTTACCACTCGGGCGGCGAGTTTGTGCTCGTATGACCCGCCGGGTGCGACTAAAGGCTCCGGGTCAGCCGTCGGCTGAACGACGGGTTCGAGACCGAGAAGGTGTACTGCGGGTTCGAGTGCGAAGGTCTCGTACGGCCGGCACCGCCTGACTGGGCCCTTCGTTCTGCCAGGCTCATCTGGATTGGGCTCGCAAGGACTGACGCAGGACGTGGAGACGAAAGCTAGCTCCCGGCTATGGCGAACCGCAGCCGGTAATCTCGGGGCCTCGATGGCACTTTTCGGTCATGGCCACCTCCTTGACGTGCCCGAATTCAAGACTGCCTTGGTACTGGGCATCCAAGCCTCGCAACTCCGCGCCTTCGGCGCGGGTACTTCCGGCGGGGGATCTCGACCGCGCCCCTGCGCCGGGTGTGGTCGGTGATTCGCCTGAAGTCGGCCAGCCTATGCCGCGCCCAGTCCTTGCACCGTAGCCGTCCGCCCTGTCGATGGCGCATACTCCGCGAGTGCAGTTGGAGACGATTTTGCGTTGGTTCCGGGATCGCGGCGAGCCAGGAACGGGGGGCTGCGAGTGAGCGAGCCGCGCGTTTCATATGCCCGGGCATCCGACGGGCCGCTCATCGCTTATACGGTGGCGGGCGATGGGCCGACGGTCATCCACATGCCGGAGCAGCCGTTCAGCCACCAGGTCTTCTGGCCGAAGATGTTCCCGGACACCTACGCCGAGATGAACCGTTGGTTCCGCACGGTCAGGTACGACGTGCGAGGTTCAGGGATGTCGGACCGTGGGGTCATCGACTTCTCGCTCCCGGCGATGTTACGGGATCTGGAAGCGGTGGCCGCAGCTGCGACAGAGGGATCGTTCGCCCTGGTGGGGCAATTCGATAGCGTGCCAGTTGCGGTGACATTCGCAGCCAAACACCCGGAGCGTGTTTCGCACCTCGTGCTGGTGGACGGCTACATCTCATTCGCCGACTACGAGCAGGGTCAGGCGCTGGGCATCGAACGGGCGGTGCGCGAGCAGGACTGGAAGTTGAGCACGGAGGTCCTCGCCGGCGTCCTCGCCGGGTTGGAGGGCGAAGAGGCGGCCGCGTTCGCTGAATACATTCGCGCCTGCGTTGACCAACGGGCCTACGCGGCCTCGCAGGAAGCGGTCGAGGCGTACGATGTCCGCGAGCTACTGGGGCGGGTTTCCGTGCCGACGCTGGTGATCCACACCACGACAAACCGGTGGCTGCCGGTGGAGGTTGGCCGTCGGCTGGCCGCGGGGATCCGGAACGGTCAGCTGGCACTGGTTGACGACCCCCTCGTCCGCTGCCTCCCGGACCTGCTTCGCGACTTCAAGGCGATGCCTCGGCCGGATGAGGCATCGAACGCCGGCGGCACGGATCAGGCCCTCCGAACCATCCTGTTCACGGACATCGTGGGCCACACGGCGATGATGCAACGGCTTGGTGACGAGCGCGGCCGAGATGTGCTCCGTGGGCATGAGCGGATCACACGGGAAACGCTGAAGGGCCACGGCGGCGCCGAAGTGAAGACGATGGGCGACGGATTCATGGCGTCATTCGGGTCCGTGACGAAGGCTGTGGAGTGTGCAATCGCGCTGCAGCGCGCCTTCGCATCGCACACCGAGGGCGGTGGAGAGCCCCTCTCGGTTCGGGTCGGGCTGAACGCTGGCGAGCCGATCGAAGAGGACGGTGACCTGTTTGGCGCGACGGTCATCCTCGCCGCACGCATAGCGGCGAAGGCTGAAGGCGGCGAGATCCTCATCCCCGAGCCTGTGCGTCACCTGCTTTCGGGAAAATCGTTCTCGTACGCCGACCGGGGCGAGTATGCCCTGAAGGGGTTCGATGACGCGGTAAGGCTGTACCAGGTGCGTTGGGAGTGAGGCTGGAGGTCTGACTCGCTCCGTCCCGGGCGCCGCCGCTCCCTGTCACTCGCGCTGCTCAAACCGCACTGCAGCCTGATGTCACTCTCATTCGGTCCATCGGCGTCAAACCGAACCACCACCGGCAACAGAATAGGCGTGACGGACAGCAAGACCAGCGCAGCGAGGAAGTAACCGGGGACTGTGACCGCGCGTCGCCCCCACCTCACATGGAACGACTCTGCATAGCCGCGGGTCCAGTCTTCAGGTCTCGTCCGAGTTGCGGACCGCCAGCTTCTCGATTACCGCAATCGCGTCGTCGGGCTTGGGGTGGTCACCGGCAAAGCGGCTGAGGTACCGATAAGGCATCCGGCCATCGGCGCTAATGACGAAAACGCCGCCGAGCTGGCGGGCGGAGCCCATGACCCTGGTTTGCCGAAACCCTTTTCGCATGGCGCGGAACGCCGCGACGAGGGTCTGAACGTGGCCCAGGCGCGCCGCCCGCGCCCCAACGATGTCATGTGAGCGAAGCTCGGGGTCCGTGAAGACTGGTGTTTGAACGTGGTAGTCCTCTACAAACCATCGCGCCTGCTCGGGTGTGCCGTTGCCCAGGATGATGAGCTCGGCACCCGCCCTGTGGATCCTCGGGACGTAGTCGCACAACTGCGCGACCTGCTCCTTGCAAAAGAGTCAGCCGAAGTGCCGAATCATTGCGAGCAGCACCGGCCGGTCGCTCCATGCCGAGCCGAGCCGGATTTTCTCGCCGGCAGGAGACAGTACTTCCACTGCGCCCAGCAGCTCTACGATTCGTTCCATCACTTCTCCACTTCCGCGCGTTCGATGCAGGCCCAGAGTACGCCGACCATGTGCCACATGCCGCGCTTCGCTTCATGGGCCGAGCGTTCAGCGCTGCTGGTCCGTTTTACCCTTCCGAGGAAACCAGGGGATGAACGCGCTTGTGCGGGCGACGTAGTCTTCGTAACCCGGGCGACGTTTGACGAGCGAACGTTCGAGCAGCGCAACCCCGGAGACGCGCAAGAGCAGGTACGTCATCAGGAGCGGGCCGACGATCGCCCAGAGGTGCGACGTGTTCGAGGCGGCGACAAGGAAGATACCCCACCAGGCAAGGGCGTCACCGAAATAGTTGGGGTGCCGCGTCCATGCCCAGAGGCCGCGGTCCATGACCTTTCCGGCGCTCGCAGGGTCGGCCTTAAAGCGCGCCAACTGCCAGTCCCCGACGCTCTCGAAGAGCACTCCGGCAAGCAACGCTGTCGCTCCGAGCCAGTCAAGAATCGTGAAGTGATCCGGTCCCGCGACCTGAGCGGCCTGCACAGGGAGCGACACCACCATCATGAGCACGCCCTGCAGCCCGAACACGACGAACAGGCTGATGAGACCGAATCTAGCACCGTAGTGGGCGCGCATCCGCTGGTAGCGGAAGTCCTCGCCTTTTCCCCGGTTGCGGAAGAAGAGGTACGTCGCCAGCCGTAGGCCCCAGACCGTCGTCATCGCGGTGACGAGGATCTTCCGGCCCGTGAACCCGTCGCCCATTGCCAGAGATACCCAGGCGACGAGGACGAAGCCGAGTCCCCAGAAGATGTCAACGATGCTCGCGTCGCGTCGCGCGAGGCTGAGGATCCAGACCAATACCATGAGGATGGCGATTGCGGCGACCGATGCCGTGATGACTGTGAGCATTAGTGTCCTCCCACTCCCAGGGGTTGAATGACCGTGAGGTCGTCATGAGCTCGGTGGCCGGCGATCCAGCGATCGACCTCGGCCCAGGTGCGCCAGAGCCACTCTGCCTGGCCGGTAGCGTCGGACGGTATCGACTGGCGGGCGATGCGGCGAAACTGGATGCGGACGCATGCCCCCACCAGTGCGCCCGAGATAAATGCCCGGTAGCTCCCAGCGGACTCCAGTCCGGTGTGGCTGCAAACGACGACGTCAGCCTCGGGAGCCGCGGCGAGCACAGCCACGAAGCCTCCAGTGCGCGGCGCGAGGACGTGCTGTAGCGCCTCCGTGCGTTGCAAAGCGCCGGGTTCGCTCGAAGCGAGTCGTGCGATCAAGCGCGCTCGGCGTCCCGGGCTGAAGAGCGCGCCCTCCGGGTAGATCAGGACGCCTTCGTTCGGACCGAGGCCTTCAGCCAGAGCGCCGACGGCGGGGGCCTGCCCGCCCGGTTCATCCCGCGCGGTGTCCACGAAGGCGTTGGGAAGCCGGCACCCAACGATGTCCAGGCACGGGTCACGCAGGAGCCAGCGATTGATGACCCACCGCAGCCGCAAACCGTGGCGAGCGGAAACGAAAACCGCGGGCACAAGGTTGTCGATCGGGGACACGTGTCTGCCGATGACGACCAGCGGCCCCGTGCGAATGCACGCCTCACCCTGTACCTCCAGGCGCAGCCCGAAGACCCGGACGGCGCTCCAGAAGAGGGCCGATGCCCAGCGGCACTGGAGGGCGAAGCTCCGATTGAGGTAGGCAGCCGACGCCTCCCTCCGCCATCCACCGGAAGTCGCCCAGATGACCAGGCTCGCAAGGAGCCCAAGTGCTTCCACAAGCAAATAGACGTTGACCATCAGAAGCGACCGAACCAGCGCGAAGCGGCGTCGCCGAACCACGTCCGCAACAATCACCACCGGCAACAAAACCGGGGTAGCGGCCAGCAGGACCAGGGCAGCGAGCAAGTAGGCGGGGATCGTGACCGCGCGGCGCCCCCACCTCACATGGAACGACTCTGCATAGGCACGCTGAGCGCCGCCGGCATTCATGCCAGTCCGAGCACCGTGTGCGGGCTTGCACTCGAATGCCGCTCTCGCAATGGTTGCTGGCCCGCGCCAAATCGTTGCTCGAGCGCGCGGCGGCGGTACTCGAAGATCTCGTCGATGCGTCTCTTCACCAGCGCGCCGCCGAGGAGAGCACCGGCGGCGCCGAACGGCAGGGCGTAGTGCAAAACGTCGCGCGCCTCGGTCCCGCCCGCCACTTCGCGGAAGTGGTGCTGGTGGTGCCAGAACCGATACGGACCCGAGCGCTGTTCGTCGACGAAGAACTGGCGATCAACGACGTGGGTGATCTCGGTCACCCACGTGACAGGGATGCCGAGCGCCGGTTTGACCTGGTAGGTCACGATGAGCCCTGGATGCATCTCCGGGGGAACCTCCGAGGTCGGGACCAGGTTCAGCCAGGGCGGTGTCATGCACTGCAGGTTACGGGGATCCGAGAAGAATTCCCAGGCCGTTTTGAGGTCGACGGGCAGGAACTGGGTGGCAGTGAACCGGTGCAGGCGCATGGTCAGGATCTTCCTTTCAGGGCTGCGGCGATTCCTGAGGAGATATCGCCATGTTGAAACCGAAATCCGCTGTCAGCGAGCCGTGATGGGATCGCACGCTGGCTTGCAAGAAGAAGCTCGTCGGCAGAACCTCCGAGCAGCAACCGAAGCGCGAACGGCGGTACGGGAAATAGCGCCGGACGGTGAAGCGCCCGGGCGAGCGCGCGAGTGAACTCGCCGTTCGTGACCGGCTGAGGCGCGGTGACGTTGAACGTCCCGTCGCCGTTCCCGTTAAGGACGTAGCAGATTGCGGCCACGGCATCCTCCAGCGTTACCCACGACATCCACTGGCGGCCACGCCCAAGCGTCCCACCGACCCCGAGCCGAAACGGCAGCAGCATGCGGGGCAGCGCACCGCCTTTCCGCGATAGGACGACACCGAAGCGCAGAATGCTCGTTCGAAGGCCGGTCGCTCGCCCGGCGGTCGCGGCCGTTTCCCATGCTGCTGTGACGTCGGCAAGGAAGCCCGATCCGCGGGCGGACTGTTCGTCCAGCACATCGTCCCCTCGGTTGCCGTAGTAGCCGACGGCGGAGGCGCAGACCAGTGCGGGCGGATTGGGGAGCGCTGCGAGGTGCGAGACGAGCAGTCGTGTCGGACCGACACGGCTATCGAGCAATTCCTTACGGCGCGATGTCGACCAGCGGCCCTCGCCGATGGACTCGCCGGCGAGGTGGACGACCGCGTCTACCCCGTCGAACGCTCCGGGCCGGATCCATCCCGACACGGGTTCCCATATCGACTCCGGATTGTCTGGCGCGCCGCGAACGACAGGCACGACCTCGTGTCCATCCGCTTCGAGCTGGCTCCGGAGAGCCGTGCCGATCAGTCCCGAACTTCCGGTGATGGCGACACGCATGATCCTGGTCTCTTTCCGGGCGGCCTCGCGCGCCCTCTCAATTGGGCTGAAGGGTGCCCGCGTAAACCTGCCACGCGAGCAGCGATTTGGCGGTCAAACTCAGCACGATGTAGACGAACTCCCCGAAATGGTAGTTCCGCCACGGTCCGACGCGCTTGTACTGCAGCAGCATGTTGACTGCGAAGATGTTGAAGACGGCGAATATCGAAACGAAGATCCAGTAGACAAAGGTCGGGACGTCACCGCCATCCCCGCCGGCGCCGGCGAGGTAGATGCCCACCGCGGCCCAGGGCACGACGCCCGCGAAGCATCCAAATACATAGGAAGTCCAGTCCGTTGACTCGCTGCCCTGGTTATGGCGTTCCATTACCCAGCCGAACAGGATCATCGCCGCGTTGAGCGAGAACAACGCGATCAGACTAACGATATCGTAGATCCCCACGAGCATGGCGATGGCAACCATCATCACCGACGAGCTGAAGGCGTACTCGACCCAGCGAGCGTAGTTGATTCGGCGGGCCAGGTTCTGGCGATACCATGAGTAGATACCCGGGAGCGAAACCGCGAGGTGAGCCAGCGCCGAGAGAAACAAGAAGCTGGCGATCAGGGGCGCCAGCCGAACATCGAATAGCGTCTCCAGCCTCGGCTCCAGCGACTGTGCCTCCTGGTTCATGCGGACGAATGCCGCCGTTACCGGGAGTGAGAAGTCGCTGGCGATGGCCAGCATCAGGGCGCCCTGCGCGAAGTGCAGCGCGGCCATCGCCAGGTTCCAGCGCCGAAGGCTGCGAGAGAAGCTGCCCGTATTCAGAGATGCCGCAGTTGCCGATGCGATTGCCATTTGCCCACCCCGTCGGTGACTGGTTGAGATTGTTGAAGGAAGGGGCGGGAAGCTGTTCACTCCCTGCCCCTTCCTGGTTAAAGACTACCGGCTGCGTCGCAGGGCCAACGTGAGCCCGGCGCCACCGGCGAGTATCAGGCCCGGCGAAGCCGCGAGGACCAGCGAATTAATGCTGTTGCTGGAGCTTGAGCCCGCTACCCCGGTCCCTGTGGCAGGCGCCACCGGTGCCTGAAACTTCACATCTACGAGCGGGACCACCTTCAGGGTACCGTTTCCGGCGAGACCCACTGCAACCGCTGTGTAGACGCCCTTGTTCTCGAGCTTGAGGCCGTTCACGGTTTTCACCGTCTGGCCAGTGCTCGCCACGTTCACGTCGAGGTCATAGGTTCCGGCGGCGACCGGAGTGTAGTCGCCCACGCCTTTGAAGGCCACATTCGAGAAGACATTCGTCTTCGTCCCGGCAAGCGCCACGTTGACCGCCGGCGCATCGGGCGAAGCATGAATGACTCGGATGTGTGCCTTGCCATCCGCAGGTGAAGCGTTGTTGTCCTTGAGCGGGAGCAGCGCGAGGCTGCCATCAGAGACCCGACCCACCGCCAGGACCGTGTAGTCCGTGCCGGGAGCGACAGTGAGGGTGGCCGAGAGCACGGGCGCGGCCTGGGCGGTGAACGGTGACACGAAGACCTTAACTTCGTGCGAGCCGGCCGCCAGTGAGACATAGCCCGTATTGTCCGGGAAAGCGAGGCCGCTGACGGCCTTCGCGTTATCGACGAAGATGTCGACGCCTGGCGCATCGGGGGAAGCGTGCATCACGCGCACACGACCGTTTGCAGGGGCCTGGGCCTCCGCAGTGCTTCCCATGCTGAAAGTCGCGAGAGCGACCAGGGCTGCGACGACGATGAATGCTCGTCCTCTTGTTACCAGTGACATTTCAGGTCTCCTTAGTGTGTTTTGGATCGCCCGGCCGCTCGTCCCCGCTGGAAGA
>JANPDX010000804.1:0-1978 GCA_031431695.1 Dehalococcoidia bacterium | reverse complement strand
GACGGCATCACGGTGCTCAACCGCAACGACCATGAGCGCGTCAAAATACTGGCTCCAGACGGCGAGTTCGCGCGTATGCGCTCCCGCGTAAATCTCCGAGACCGAGATGGCGCTGGTCATCAGTTCGTCGTCATTCGCAATAGCGGCACGAAGCCAGTTCAGGATTCTCTGTTCGTTCCTCACCCAGTGGATGTGGACGGTCGAATCCAGCAAGTATCGCGTCAATCGACGGCCCCGTCGCCCGGCTCTTCTTTCAGCGTTAGAGCACGCGTGCGCTGCCATCCGGTAGCCCGCAGCTCGCGAACCCAATTGTTGGCATCTTGGGCCGTGGCCCATTCGGGATGGTCTTCTGCCGTGACGAAACCAGCGTACGCGTTGACTACTCCAAGCAGTCTCTGGTTCTTCAACCATCGCTCGAGGATCTCGCCCAACTTCTCGCTCTGCTTCCGTTCGCCTGCGACTCGATCGAACTCCTCGGCAACATCGCGCCGGAGAATGAAGTGCTTGCGTACCATGTCGGTCATAAAACCCACTCCAGTGGGATGAGAATACCACAGGGCCGTTGCAGCGGGCGCGGAAGCCGGTGGGGTAATCTCACGGGTTACCTTCCACCCTCCTCCGAGGGTTGCGCTACGATGATGGAGATGACCAGTGATCGTGTCTCGGAGAAGGATCGCGAGTACTTCCGGCAGCTGGGGCGCTGGAAAGCGGAGACGAAGGCTGAGCAAAGACGCTCGCACCTCGCCCGGCCCTTAAACGAACGCCTGCTTGCGAGTGAGCGGCTCTACCAATGGAGCAAGGGCTACGCGAATCCCAATTCCGAACCCAAGGACATGGGCGCGATTTTTGAGAGGGCAAGAAAGCTTGGCATCCTCGAATCCTGAGCCTTCCGCTCAAGCGGTGTTGCAAGTCATCTCAGGCGCGCTGGAGCGTGCCGGGCTGGATGCCGCGCTCATCGGAGGTCATGCAGCCAACGCTTGGGACGATCCGCGATACACCAAAGACTTTGATTTCACGGTGGAGGCCGTAGCGAGCGCTATCAGAGCGTTCATAAGGGAGCTGGAGGTCGCCGGGTTTGAGGTAAGTCGGCTCCAGGACCACAAAGGACCATCCGATCCAGAATTCGTGAAGATGGTCAACGCTTCCACGGGCGATATCGTCGAGTTCCAGGGTGCTCAAACGCCTTATCAAAAGCTTGTCCTAAAGCGAGCTGTTCGCCCGCCAGGCTATTTCGTACCGGTCGCCAAGCGGGAAGACATCATCGTCCTCAAGCTGATCGCAAATCGGTCAATCGACCACGTTGATATTTCTCGCATCGTTCGCGCAGGGGCGGAGATTGACTGGGACTACGTCGAGCATTGGGCGAAAGTATGGGACGCCAGCGAAGCCCTGCGGGACATTTTGTTGGTACTCGCCCGACCCAAGTGACCGTGTCGCCAACCACTCTTGTTGTTTCGTTTGAGACTCGGCCATTCATTCGACAAACTCGATTGACAACCTCGTCGGGATCACGAACGATCTGTGTGCCGGCTATCCGCGAGGAAGTCGAGCTTGAATGGCCTGGTCTCAACCATCGTCCGCCTGGACCCGAGTGGCCGGTACGGATAAGGCAAGAGAGCAAACGACGGCGCTAATTGGCGCTGGCGCCGCCTCCCCTCCCGTGCCCCGCTCAATCGAAGCGGGGTTTGTTGTTTCCGGGGCACGCACAGGGGCTAAGGCTGCAATGCGAACGATGATGTACGGAAAGATCCACCGGGCCACCGTCACTGAAGCGAACCTTGACTACGAAGGTTCCGTCACCCTGGACCCGGACCTCATGGAAGCGGCCGGGATCCTCCCATATGAGCAGGTTGCAATCGTTGATGTCACCAACGGCGCGCGCCTGGAGACGTACGCAATCAAGGGCTCACGCGGTTCCGGAGAAGTCTGCATCAACGGCGCGGCAGCACACCTCTGCCATCGCGGGGACACCGTGATC
>JANPDX010000803.1:0-22914 GCA_031431695.1 Dehalococcoidia bacterium | reverse complement strand
CGACCATGACCCGGTGCTCGACGAGACACACATCTCGCTCGCGAAGTGGCTCTCGAAGGAATACTTCGCACCACTTTGGGATTGCGTCGCCTGCTGCCTGCCATCCGGATACGGGCAGAAGGCTGTCACGATGGTCTCGCCGGTCGATATTCCTCCGTTGCTACCGGTGTACCCAAAAGACCAGAAGATCCTGCAATACATCGCCGCCCACGGCCGGGTCACACTCGACGAACTGCGCGAACACGTGGGCGTGGTCAGCCTGACTCTGCTGGACCGGCTACAACGAGACGGACACCTGACCGTGGCGCAAGGGCTGGCGAGGCCATCCGGCCGGCCTCGATTCGAGCGCCGGGTCGCGCTTGCGGCCGAAGTGCCGGCGGCGCTTTCGCAAGCGGAATCTCTTCAGGCGGGGAACCCGAAGTCAGTCGAAGCCAGGGTGCTTCGCCACCTGGTCCTGAACCCGGATGTGACGCTGACGGAGTTGCGCGAACTGGGCGCGGCGCCGACCCACCTTCGCCGCCTGGAGTCCGGGGAGTGGTTGCGGCAATACGAACGCCAGATGGAACGCGACCCGCTGGCGGACTTCGTATTTGGACCACGGGCCGCGCCGACACTGAGCGCGGAACAGTTGGCGGCAGTGGAACTGGTGAGGGCGGGTATCCGGGTCACGTTGTTGCATGGCGTGACTGGCGCGGGAAAGACCGAGGTCTACCTTGAACTCGTGCAGCGGGCCCTGGACGACGGACAGAGTGCGATCATCCTCGTGCCCGAGATAGCACTAACACCGCAGGCGATACGTCGCTATGGGGAGCGGTTCGGAGAGACCCTGACGGTCCTGCACTCGCAGCTATCGCAGGGGGAGTTGTTCGATCAATGGTTTCGTATACGGCGTGGCGATGCCCGGGTTGTGGTGGGCTCGCGCAGTGCCATCTTCGCTCCCGTTAAGAACCTCGGGCTGGTGGTTCTCGATGAGGAACACGAATGGAGCTACAAGCAGGTCGATCCGCAACCCCGGTACCACGCACGCGATGCGGCCGAACACCTTTGCGGGCTGGCCGGGGCGCGGCTGGTCCTCGGGAGTGCGACACCGGACATCGTTACGTACCACCGCAGCGAAGTGGGGAGCATCGCCCGCGCAGAGCTTATGCAACGCCTCGCGCCGACCGAAGACGGCCAGGCGGTGCAAGGGCGCATGCCCACTGTGGAAATCGTCGACATGCGGGAGCAGCTTCGGGAAGGAAACCGCAGTGTGTTTTCACGACCGCTCCGGCGCGCGGTAAACGCTGCATTGCGTGCCGGCGAGCAGTCGATCCTTTTCGTGAACCGGCGAGGATCGGCGCGATTCGTGCTCTGCCGGGATTGCGGGTATGTGCCGCTCTGTCCGTCGTGCGAGGTGTCATTAAGCCTCGACGTCCAGAGTCCAATCCACACGGTGCTTCTGTGCCATCACTGTGGTCGCTCGCGCCGGCTCGAAGACCGTTGTCCCAAATGCGACGGTTCACGCTATCGGCCGTTCGGCGTTGGTACGCAGAAGATCGAACAGGAGGCACGGGCGCAGTTCCCCGGCGCCCGCGTCGCCCGCTGGGATAGCGACGTTTCGAAGCAGAAGGGAAGTCACGAGCGGATGGTGCGGGCGCTCGAAGCACGGGAAGTCGACATTCTCGTCGGCACGCAGATGCTGGCGAAGGGTCTCGATCTGCCAGAGATGACCGTCGTGGGCGTCGTCGATGCTGATGTCGGACTCGGTCTGCCGGACTACAACGCGCCGGAGAGGACCTTCCAGTTGTTGTCACAGGTAGCTGGCCGGGCTGGACGCAGGGAGAAGCCTGGGTGGGTCTTTATCCAGACGTACGATCCGGATGCCGCTCCGATTGTTGCGGCCGCCACGCACGACTACCGGGCCCTCTACGAACAGGAAATCGCCCATCGCAGGCGGGCCGGCTACCCGCCGTTCAACCGGATGGTACGCCTGCTCTACCGCCACTCGAAGAAAGAGCACGCCCTGGAAGAATCCGCGCGCGTGGCCACCGAACTCCGGCTGGCGCGGGACACCGCTGGCCGGGCCGAGCCGGACATCCTCGGGCCGACCCCGGCCTACGTTCCCAGGGTGCGGGGCGAGTACCGGTACCAGGTGCTGATGCGCGGACGGAACCCGGCGCGCTTACTGGAGGGTCTCCGGCTTGGAGAGAATTGGCATGTGGACGTGGACCCGGCGGGCCTGATTTGAGATGACAGGTTTCAGCCATCAGCGATCAGGTGGGAAGCTTCGTGGCTGTTCACCATTCGGTCCCTGCTCCTTCCACCGAAGCACGGTTCCTATCGCCTGCTCGGGCCGAGGTCGTTTGCTTGGGCCGAACCTTCGCCCGACTCTCACCACCCTGCTACCATCCCCGCAGACGGGCGCTCTCCAGGCGTCCTCTGGAGGGCAGCGGTTCCGCTATGGACCAGGAACTGAAGCCGTGGGCTCGGCTGGCACTCATTTTCCCCGGCCAGGGATCTCAACATGTCGGCATGGGACACGACCTTGCCCAGGTCTCGAACGCCGCTCGCGACGTGTTCAAACGCGCCGATGAGGTGCTCGACCGGAACCTCTCGAAGCTTTGCTGGGAAGGTCCCGGAGACGAACTCGAAACGACCGCCAACCAGCAACCAGCGTCGTTCGTGACTTCCATGGCCTGGCTCGAAGCACTGAAAGAACGCTGGGCCGCCATGGACAAGAAGGTCGAGCCGATCCTCTACGCCGGGCACTCTATGGGCGAATTCACGGCTGCCGTTGCAGCCGACTCGATTAGCTTCGAAGAGGGACTTGCCCTCGTGAGCGAGCGCGGCCGGCTCATGGGGATTGCGGGCACCGAAAACCCCGGCGGGATGGCGTCCATCCTGGGCCTGCCCGAAGACAAGGTGCTGGAGATTTGCGCGGAGGCATCGAAAGAGGGCTACGTCGGCCTCGCCAATGCAAACTGTGATGGCCAAAGCGTCATCTCGGGTTTCCTCAAGCCGCTTACTCTGGCAATTGAACTGGCCGAGAAAGCGAAGGCCCGCCGCGTGGTGCGCCTTCCCATCAGTATCGGTTCGCATTCCCCACTGATGGCCAAGGCGAGCGACGGGATGAGCGCGTTGCTGCAGAAGATGCACATTCGCGACCCGCGGGCGCCGCTCGTGGGCAACGTGAACGCAGACCTCCTGACCACGGGCGCCGACGTGCTTCGCGAACTGCGCGCGCAGCTCACGCACGGCGTCCTCTGGCACAAATCCATCGAACGAATGCGAGACCAGGGGGCCGAGATGTTCATCGAAGTTGGACCGGGAAACGTGCTAACGAAGCTCGTTCGCCGCATTGACTACAACGTAAACAGCATTTCCATCAGCGATGACTACGAAGGGCTTCTGAGCGACCGGTTCGAGCTGGTCGAGGCAGCGGCCCGTTGACGCGCCGCGTGGTGGTGACTGGCGTTGGTGCAATCACGGCGGTCGGACATTCCGCCCAGGAGACGTGGCAGGCTATGCTCGACGGCCGCAGCGGGATTGGCCCAATCACCCTGTTCGACCCCGAGCCATACCCGGTTCGCATCCAGGCGGAGGTGAAGGGTTTCGAGCTCGGAGACCGAGCAGACGCGAAGCAGCAACGCTACATGAACCGTGGCGTGACGTTTGGCGTTGGCGCCGCCATCGAAGCACTCGCTGACAGCGGTTTCAAAATCACGGACGAAAACGCGGACATGGTCGGAGTCATTTTCGGGTCTGGTGCTGGCGGCACTGACATGATCCTCGAACATCAGCGCATCCTGGATGAGAAAGGGCCGCGCCGTGTCACGCCGTTCCTGGTCGCGAACTTCATCCCCGATGCGGCCAGCGGGCACATCGCGATTCACACTGGCGCAAGGGGGCCGAATTTCGCGCCCGTGAGTGCTTGCGCGACGGGCGCGAACTCGATCGGCGAGGCCTTCGAGACGATCCGCCGGGGCGACGCCGACATGGTCATCACGGGAAGTGCGGAGGCCGTGTTGCTGCCGCTCTACCATGCAACATGGTGCTCGATGCGGGCACTGGCCGGCGACAACGAACACCCCGAAAAAGCACTGAAACCGTTCGACCTCAACCGGGACGGGTTCATCGCGGGCGAGGGTGCCTGTTCGATGATCCTGGAGGACTACGACCAGGCGAAAGCTCGTGGCGCCACGATTTACTGCGAAGTGGCCGGCTACGGCTCATCCAACGACGCCTACGATATGATCGCGCTGCACGAGACGGGCCGAGGCCTTAAGCGTGCAGTCAACGCCGCCCTTCGAAAGTCCGGGCTGGATCCGTCCGCGATCAACTACATCAATCCTCATGGCAGCGGGACTCCGTTGAACGACCGCGTCGAAACACTCGTGTTCAAGGAGATCATGGGGAAGTCGGCCTACGACGCCGCGATTTCGTCGGTGAAACCGATAACCGGACACTGCATGGGCGCGAGCGGGTCGGTAGAGGCGTTGGCCTGTGTCCTGGCAATTCGCGACCAGAAGGTTGCGCCAACTATCAACTACACGACACCGGACCCGGAGTGCGACCTCGACTACGTGCCGAACATCGCCCGTTCGATGCGGGTCGATGTCGCGATGACGACTTCTGTTGGCCTTGGTGGCCACAACTCCGCCGTCATTTTCAAGAAGGCGAACTAACCCTGGGGAGAAACCTGTGACCCGAGCACTTGTGACCGGCCTGGGCGCAATCACGCCAATTGGCCTGACCGCGCACGACTTCTGGACGAACCTGGTGAACGGCGTTTCTGGCGCCGGCACGATAACGCGCTTCGATACGACCAACATGCCGGTCACCATCGCCGCCGAAGTCAAGGATTTCGAACCGGGTCACTACATGGATTCGAAGGGTGCGCGGCGCATGTCGCGGTTCGCCCAATTCGCCGTCGCGGCAGCGCAACTTGCCGCCGATGACGCGAAACTGGTGCTTGCGGACGATGAGCGGCGGCGGGCCGCATCGGCAATTGCCACCGGTTCCGGCGGCGCGATCGACACGATGGAAGAAGTCTTCGTCCTGCGTGACCGGGGGCCGGCGCGGGTAAGCCCGTTCTACATTCCCATCATGGCGCCGAACATGGGCGCCTGCCAGGTTTCGATGCACCTCGGGCTGCGCGGACCGGCGCTTGCGAGTGTGGCCGCCTGCGCAAGCGGGCTGTACTCGTTCATGGAGGCAAAGCAGCTCATCACATCGGGGCGGGCGGATGTCGTCCTCGCCGGGGGCACCGAAGCGGCGTTGCACCCACTCCCCATTGCGGCGCTCGCAAACATGAAGGCGCTCAGCCGGCGGAACGACGAGCCAACGCGGGCCAGCCGGCCGTTCGACCGAGACCGCGACGGGTTCGTGTTTGGCGAAGGGGCCGTGGTCATGGTCATCGAATCGGAAGCTCGCGCAACGGCCCGCAACGCACGCGTCTACGCCGAACTCGCTGGCGGCGGCCTCAGTTGCGACGCCTATCACATCACGGCGCCGCTCGACGACGGCTCCGGCGCGCAAGACGCGATGACCGAGGCCCTTCACGATTCCGGCATGAACCCCGAAGACATCGATTACATCGCCGCCCACGGTACCGGTACGCCGTTGAACGACGCGTCGGAGACTCGCGCGGTGAAACTCGCATTTGGTGACCACGCCTACAAGCTTGCGCTGAGTTCGCCCAAATCGATGGTCGGCCACCTGCTTGGCGGGGCCGGCGCGGTCGGAGCCCTGGCAGCCGTCCTGGCCATCTACAACGACCTCGTGCCGCCGACTATCAACCTGGAGAACCCCGATCCGAATTGCGATCTCGACTACACACCGCTGAAGGCACGGAATCGCGAAGTCCGGGCCGCAGCCGCAAATGGCTTCGGTTTCGGGGGCCAGAACGGGTCTGTGATCTTCCGCAAGTACAAGCCGTGACCTACCCTAGCGGCGCTTAACCTTTCGGGGGCAGGTTCCCGCAGGACTGGACCCAAGAAATCATCGCCGCTGGAGGCACCGAACCATGGCAACTGTGTTTGAACGAGTCCGCGATGTCGTTGTCCGGCAACTGAAGGTGGATGCCGCGGAAGTGAAGCCCGAGGCGAGCCTCGTGGACGATCTGCGCGCAGACTCACTCGATATTGTCGACCTGACCATTGCGATCGAGGAGGAGTTCTCGGAAGACGCCACCTTCGAAATCCGCGACGAAGACGCAGAAAACATCCGCGTCATCCAGGACATTCTCGACTTCCTCGCCCAACAGGGCCTCACGTAGGCGGAACGCAGAGACGCAGAGACGCAGAGACGCAGAGTTGGACTTGAACAATGGAGACCTGACGGGTCGTGTTATTGGGGCAGCCATCGAAGTGCATCGCATTCTTGGGCCGGGCTTTGCGGAATCGGCTTACGAATCGGCCCTTTGTATCGAGTTCGCGGAGCGCCGGATCCCGTTTCAACGGCAAGTCGTCGTCGAACTCGGCTACAAGGGACGATCCGTCGGTGAAAGTCGGATGGATCTCTTGGTCGATGGTTCGTTGATCGTGGAGCTGAAAGCCGTCGAAAAACTGCTACCCCTTCACGAACAGCAATTGCTCTCGTATCTCAAGACGACCGGCCATGCGATTGGACTGCTGATTAACTTCAACTCTATTACGCTGCGAAGCGGAATTCGAAGAGTAGTGAACAACCTGATCGAGTGATCTCCGCACCTCTGCGTCTCTGCGTTTGAACTCGTGCTGATGGCTACCCGTTCCCCGCGAGGGATCGGAGGCGGGCCACGATTTCCGGCAGTTTGGCGAGTACCCGGTCGATATCGGGGCCGGTGTTGCTGGCGCCGACGGTGAGGCGCAACGAGGCATGGGCGAGGTCGGGGTCGATACCCATTGCGGTGAGGACGTGGCTTGGTTCGAGGGCGCCCGTCGTGCAAGCGCTGCCGCTACTGGCGGCAATGTCCGCCATATCGAGGGCAAGGAGGACACTCTCGCCCTCCACATTTTGGAAACAGCAACTGAAGTTGTTGGAAAGCCGGCGGTCCGGATCAGTTGGGCCGGTTACCACCGTATTTGGAATGCGTTCCGGGAGTTCGTAGAGCAGGCGGTCGCGAAGCTTTCGCGAATGGGCGTTGCGCGACTCTGATTCGTCCCAGGCGATCTGCATCGCGGTGGCGAGTCCCACAATTCCAGCGACGTTCTCTGTCCCGGCGCGGCGCTCCTTTTCCTGGCTCCCGCCGAGAAGCATCGGCTGCCAGGGAGTGCGGTTCTTGATGTAGAGGAGCCCCACGCCTTTGGGGCCATAGATCTTGTGCGCGGCAATGCTCAACAGATCGACCCCGAGCGACGCTGGTCTGATGTCGATCGCGCCCGCAGCCTGGACCGCGTCGGTGTGGACTACGACCTGAGGGTTCTTCGCCTTCGCGATGCGCGAGATATCCGCGATTGGCTGAATCGTGCCGACTTCGTTGTTCGCGGTCATAACACTGACCACCGTGGTCTCCGGGCCAACGGCGGCCTCAAGCGCGGACAGGCTGACGAAGCCTTCACTATCGACGGGTAAATAGGTAGCCCGAAAACCTTCCCGTTCAAGTTGCTCGACTGCGTGGAGGACAGCGTGGTGTTCGACCGTGGTGGTGATGATGTGGTCGCCCCGCCCGCGATCCCGCTGGGCGAACGCGGCCCCGCGGATGGCGGCATTGTCGGACTCGGTGCCACCGCCCGTGAAGACAATCTCTTTCGGGACGGCGCCCAACAAATCGGCGCATACCTTGCGGGCTGAATCAATCGCGCGGCGGGCTTCCTGACCTTCGAGATAGATCGAAGATGGGTTGCCCCAGAACGTCGTAAACATGGGAAGCATCGCCTCGATCACGCGAGCGTCGGGGCGAGTGGTGGCGGCATGATCGAGATAGATACGCGGCATTGATCCCAGCCTACCCACAACCGGAAAAGGCCGCCACACCCACCGGTCTCGCCCGGTTGCATGTGGGTGCTATACTGCGGGCGGCAACACCTGTCTGGGAGTGGGCTTGGGGCCCGCTTTTTTATTGGAGCTATGAAGAACGAACTGCTGCTAGCACTGAGCGCACTGGCCGCCGAGAAGAACCTCCCTCGAGAGGTTGTTTTCGAAGCGGTCGAGGCTGCGCTGACTTCGGCCTTCCGGCGCGAAGGCGACAACGCCCCGAACATCAACGTCAAGATCGATCCGATTGGCGGCGACATCAGGGCGTACCGTCAGATGATCGTGGTCGAAGAAGTCGAAGAGCCGAACGTCGAAATGACGATCGCTGACGCGAAACGATGGAAGCCCGATGTCAAGGAAGGAGACGTGCTCGACTTCGAAGAGCAACTTCCTCCGAACGCGGGCCGTATCGCCGCGCAGACCGCCAAGCAAGTCGTGCTTCAACGCCTGCGTGAAGCCGAGCGCGACGCGGTGTTCGACGAATACATTGGCAAGGAAGATGAACTGCTGGTCGGCACCGTTCAACGCGTCGAGTCCCGCCAGATGATCATCGAGCTCGGTCGCGGGACGGAAGCTGTTCTGCCGTTCACCGAGCAGGTGAGGAATGAGCACCTCCGGCCAGGGCAGCGGGTGAAGGTGCTGGTTCTCGAGGTAATGAAGGCCGTAAAAGGCCCGCAGATTGTCGTGAGCCGTGGGCATCGGAATCTGCTTCGGCGGCTATTCGAGATGGAAGTGCCGGAGATCAAGTCCGGGACCGTCGAAATCAAGAGCATTGCCCGTGAAGGCGGCCATCGCAGCAAGGTCGCCGTACACGCCCGCAACGCCAACATCGACCCGATCGGCGCGTGCGTCGGTATGCGCGGAAGCCGCATCCAGAATGTCGTAAACGAACTCGCGGGAGAGCGAATCGACATCATCAAATGGGATCCGGACCCGGCGAACTTCGTTTCCAATGCGCTGAGCCCGGCCCAGGTGCTTGAGGTGGAGATCGACGTTGACGAACATCTCGCTTCTGTCGTTGTTCCGGATCGCATGCTTTCGCTCGCCATCGGCAAAGAAGGCCAAAACGCACGGTTGGCGGCGAAGCTAACCGGGTGGCGGATCAACATCGCCAGCCAGGCTGCCAAGGACCGCGTCGATGCGGGCGAACCGGCCGAAGTGCTCGCGTTCGAGCCTTACGCGCCCGGCGAAACCCCGGACATCGACATCATCCAGGAGGCCGAGGAAATCGCCGCGGAAACGGAACTCGTCGCGTCCGCTGGAGTGGCGACCCCTGCCGCCGATGCAAGCGAATCCGAGCCCGCGGTGGCGGCCGCGGCGGAAGAAGAGGACGTCTCCTTCGTCAACGTTGTCGGCCAGATGGCTGTGCCACGCGGCGAGGATCGCGAGTCGGAAGACTACGGTGAGGACGAAGACGAGGAATACGAGATTCCGACGACCATCCCGAATGTAGTCGTTGCCGAAGCGCGGCCTTCAGCTATTCGCTTCGGCGAAGACCTTCTCGGGCGCCAGCGTGCAGCCGAGGAAGAGGCGGCAAAGGCCGCCCCGAAGAAAACACGGCGGCCGTCGCGCTTCAACGAAGAGGAAGAAGACGACATGGACGACATCGAGTATTCGGGACGTATTCACTGACGGAGTTTGCGGAGTGAGTGCGACAGGCATGCGCCCGCGACCAATACCTCAGCGAACCTGCATCGGCTGTCGCCTCGAGCAGAGCAAACGCGAGTTTGTGCGGCTCGTTCGAACGCCTGAAGGGCGCGTCATTGTGGATGCGACCGGCAAGGCCAACGGCCGGGGCGCGTATCTGCATCCTTTGCGCGCATGTTGGGTAAAAGCCCTCAAAGGCGCTACCATGAAGAACGCACTTAAAGTATCCCCGGCTGTGGATGATATCGAGGCTCTTCGCGCCTTCGGAATGACGTTGCCGGTAGAAGAAAGCGAAACTCTATGACGGCGAACCCAACTTCTCAGGCCGTGGCTATCCCACGCGCCCTTACCGTGAAGGAACTCGGTGACATCCTCGATGTGACTCCGATCGAAGTCATCAAGCGATTGATGACTAATGGCGTGATGGCGAACCAGAACCAGACCATCGACTACAACACGGCAGCCATCGTCGCGCTGGAGCTTGGATTCGACCCTGAAGAAGAAGCCGAGCCCGAAATCACCGTAGCGCCAGCCGCCATCGAGGCAGAGGACATCGTCGATGACCCGGCCAGCCTGAAGCACCGCCCACCCGTCGTGACGATCCTTGGGCACGTGGACCACGGAAAGACAAGTTTGTTGGACCGCATTCGTCAAACGAAGGTGGCGGCGAGCGAAGCAGGTGGCATCACGCAGCATATCGGCGCATACCAGGTAGAGATGGATGGCAAGCCGATCACGTTCATCGACACGCCGGGCCACGCCGCGTTTACGGCAATGCGCGCCCGAGGGGCGCAAGTCACGGACATCGCGATCCTGGTCGTGGCGGCGGATGACGGAGTGATGCCGCAGACGATCGAAGCAATCAACCATGCCTTGGCGGCGGGAGTGCCAATAATCGTAGCTATCAATAAGATCGACGTTCCGGGTGCCAACCCCGATCGGGTCAAGCAGCAGCTTACGGAGCACAGCCTGGTGGTCGAGGAGTACGGCGGCGATGTGATTGCTGTGCCGGTTTCGGCCACAAAAGGCACCGGAATCGAGAGCCTGCTGGAATCGATCAACCTTGTGGCCGAGGTCGCCGAACTGAAGGCGAACCCTAATCGACCCGCGTCGGCTGTGGTCATTGAAGCTGAACTCGATTCGAGCCGCGGCCCGATCGCGACGATCCTCATCCAGGCCGGGACGCTTCGACAGGGCGACGCCCTGGTCGTCGGCGAGACAAGCGGCAAGGTCAAGGCGATGTTCGATGACAAAGGCGTGCGGATTCGCGAAGCTGGACCCTCGATGCCCGTCGTCATCATGGGCCTGGAAACCGTGCCGGAAGCCGGCGAACGCATTCGCGCGGTGGCCGACGAACGGCTTGCCCGGCAGGTGGTCGAAGACCGGCGCCGATTGCGCGAAGCCGGCGAGCAGACGGATCACGCGCATGTGAACCTTGACACGCTCTTCAGCGTCATCAGCGCGGGCAAGCTTAAGGAATTGGTCATCATCCTCAAGGCGGACGTTCGCGGCAGCGCGGAGGCTCTGAAGGCTTCGCTTGAGCGACTCAGCAACGCAGAGGTGAAGATCAAGATCATTCACTCCGCGACCGGCCCGGTGAGCGACTCTGACGTCATGCTCGCTGAAGCCTCGAACGGCATCATCATCGCCTTCAACACGAAAATCGACCCCTCCGCGAGGAAGAAAGCCGATGTGTCGGAAGTCGATATTCGCTCATATAACATCATCTACCAGGTGCTGGAAGACATCGACAAAGCCCTTACGGGCATGCTCGAACCAGTCTTCAAGAACGTCTTGGACGGCCATGCGGAGGTCCGCCAACTGTTCAAGTCGAGCCGCCTGGGTGGCATCGCGGGCTGCTTCGTGACTGACGGCACACTTCGTCGTGGCCTGAATGTCCGGGTGATGCGAAACAATGTGGAGGTCGTACGAACGCGCTGCGAGGGCCTGAAGAGGTTCGCGGACGACGTTCGTGAAGTTCAGACTGGCTACGAGTGCGGCGTGGTTCTGAGCAACTTCGACAAATTCCTGGAAGGCGATGTCATCGAGTTCTTCCACGAAGAACGCGTCAGCTAAGCAGCCGGGCCTCGGGACTGTGCTCCTCGATGGCCCCCTAGGACTGGTTCCATGTCGCTCCGTACTGCCCGCGTCAACGAACTGCTTCGGGCCGAAATCAGCGAACTCATTCAACGCGAGGTGAAAGACCCGCGCGTGACCGAGGGGATGATTACGGTCACGGAGATCCGCGTCTCGCCGGATCTCGGACACGCGACAGTGTTTGTTTCGCATCTTGGTACCGAAGACCAGCGAGCGCACGCACTCAAAGGCCTGCAAAATGCGGCGCCGTTTCTCCATCGCGAACTGGTGCATCGGTTGAAAATGCGTGCGATACCAAAGTTAATCTTTCGGTTCGACCCGAGCATCGAACGCGGCGCCCGGCTATCTGACCTCATTCGGAAAGTAAGCAACGACAACCGTGAGCAAACTCCAGAGTGACGCTGGCCTCGATGGGATCGTGCTCATCGACAAAGCTCCCGGCTGGACGAGTCACGACGTCGTAGCGAAGGCTCGTCGAATTATCGGTCAGCGCCGAATCGGCCACACGGGCACGCTCGACCCCATGGCGAGCGGACTGCTCGTCCTGTGCCTGGGACAGGCGACTCGGCTTGTTGAATACCTCACCGGGCACGAAAAACGCTACACGGGGACGATTCGCCTCGGGACGACGACCACGACGGACGACTCTGAAGGTGAAGTCGTGATTACTCGGCCTGTGCCGGAGATCGACGCGGCCACGCTTGAATCTGCGTTCGATGCTTTTCGCGGGCCCATCCTGCAACGTCCCCCCGCTTTCAGCGCGCTGAAAGTCGACGGCAAGCGGGCGTACGACCTGGCTCGCGGCGGCGCCCCACCCATCCTTGTCCCCCGCCCTGTGACGATCCGTGAGTTGACAGGCCACTTGAGCCAGGAAGCATCGATTGAGGTCGATGTAACGTGCTCTTCCGGGACGTACATCCGGAGCCTGGCACGGGATCTTGGAGAGACGTTTGAGTGTGGAGGGCACCTGGGCGCACTACGCCGGCATAGCGCGGGACCGTTCGACGTCCACGATGCCGTCAGCATCGAAGACCTCGAGAGCATCACCAGGTCTGGTCGCCTGCGGGATCTGTTGCTCCCGCCAGATGATGGGATTGCCAGCATGGACGCCGCTCTCTTGTGTGCGGAAGCGGTACGAATCATCGCCAATGGCGGCTGGTGGAAGAGCGATGAACCGTTCGAAAGGGCGACTGGGGCCCTGCGAATCTACTCCGACTCGGGCGAGTTCTTCGGGGTCGGTTCGTTGGCGGAAACGGGAGAAATTCGCCCGTCGAAGGTGTTTGGGCGGGTAAAATTGCCAAATCTGGCAGTTATGTAGCCATCAGAATCAGTATTGGTATTGACACGTTCGCTCGACACTCCGATTATGCCTGAGGAACCGGTGATTCCTGCGCATCCGCGTAGGCACTCTATCAATTCGCCGGAATGCACCCCACCCCGGGTGTACTAAGAAGGAGGACCAGTTGGAAGCCTACTGCCTCAAGTGCAGGGTTAAACGGGAGATGAAAGACCCGAAGGCCATCACCATGAAGAACGGTAAGCCAGCCACGGAGGGCGTCTGCCCTACATGCAGCACGAAAATGTTCAAGATCGGGAAAGCCTGAACAACGTAGCGCTGCTTAACTGAGCAATCTGAGGAAGGGCCCCCACAGCGGGGGGCCCTTTTTCGTTTCCGCTAGGCCCGGTCCAAGGCGAGCGTGGCGAGCACTTGCGCGTGTAGCAACCCATTGGTCGCCACAACCGAATCACCGACACCGGGCGTGCCATCCCACTGCGAGAAGCCGCCGCCAGCTTCGATGATGATCGGGTAAAGCGCCGCCGCGTCCCAGATGCTCATCTCGGGATCGAGCATGACATCGGCCCGGCCACTGGCGACCATGAGATAGCCATAACAGTCGCCCCAGGCTCGAGCCAGGCCGCAGTTGGAAATGAGCTGCGCGAATCCCTTCGGCTGACCCTTCGACATGCGCGCGAAGCTCGTCATAGAGACCGTGGCGTCTTCCATACGGCTGGTCGTGGACACGCGAATTCGTTCACCGTTGAGAAACGCGCCCGTGCCCTGAGCGGCTGACGCTGTTTCGCCGACGGCGTGACACGCGATCACGCCGACAACGGGCAGTCCGTCGCGTTCGAGGGCGATGAGCGTCCCGAAGAGGGGAACGTGGTGGATGAACGACTTCGTGCCATCGATCGGGTCGAGAATCCAACGGTGGCGGCCATCGCCGATGGTTTCGCCGAACTCCTCGCCAAGGACGCCGTGGGTCGGGCACTCACGCGCAAGGAACTCGCGAATAGCCGTCTCGGCGCCGCGGTCTGCCGCGGTAACCGGAGTACGGTCGGCCTTGAGCTCCACGCTGGTGCCGCTTTCGTAGAGCGGCATGATGATTTCACCGGCGACAATAGCGGCCCGGCGGGCGATATCGAGGAGTTCCGCCAGCTCGCTCATCAGCGGGCCGCGTCACCTTTTCGGTACTGCGCCGTCAGTTCGTCCAGGCGCCGCTTGAGCTCGGGCATCATGGGCGCTTCGGCAGCCTTGAGGGTGTCATCGAGCTGTTCCGGGCGGCTGGCGCCGATGATTGGCGCGGTGATCACCGGGTTGGCCATGACCCACGCCACCGCCATCTGAGGCAGGCTCATGCCTGCTTCCCGGGCGATCGGGCGGAGCTGCTCGACCGTTTCGAACATTCCTTCGTGCCAGTAGCGGTCCTGGTAGCGCTCGGCGGCGGTGCCAAGCGTGAAGCGCGAGCCTTCTTCCGGACCGGCGGACGGGTTGTGCTTGCCGCTCAACAACCCGCCAGCGATGGGGTTATAGGGGATGACGCCGATGCCTTCTTCGCCACAGAGCGGAAGCAGTTCACGCTCGATTTCGCGAAACAACATGTTGTAGCGGGGTTGCACCGAATCGAAGCGGACGATGTTAAGCGCCTCACTGCGCCCCACGGCCCGCGCGACCTGGTAGGCCATGAAGTTCGAGCAGCCGACGTAGCGGACCTTGCCGGAACGCACGACATCTTCCAATGCGCGGAGCGTCTCGTCGATAGGCGTTTCCGAATCCGGCCCGTGGAGCTGGTAGAGGTCGATGTAGTCGGTACCCAGGCGCTGCAGCGAGGCATCGACGGCGTCCAGGATGTGCTTGCGGGAGTTGCCCTGATCCCAGCGGCTTGGACCGCTGCGTCCGAAACACTTGGTGGCGAGGATGACGCGGTCACGGCGCCCCTCGAGCCAGCGTCCGACGAATTCCTCGGTGCGCCCCTGGGCGTCGTTGGGGGCGCCGAGTGGGTAAACGTCGGCGGTATCGAAGAAAGTTACACCTGCGTCGAACGCCTTATCCATAATCGCGACGGAAGTCTTTTCGTCGCTTTGATAGCCGAAGGTCATGGTTCCAAGGCAAAGCCGGGAAACCTGGAGGCCGGTGCGGCCCAGGCGCGTGTATTTCATTAAGTTTCTCCAGATTGGTGCGGTGAGCGAAGTATACGGCTCGGCGGCGCGAACCTGTGGACCGTGAACCGGCTGTTAGTCGCTTGGGGGCAGGGAGTTCAACGCCTCGTTCAGGGCGTCGTTGTCTTCATCCAACGCGAATATCCCGGGAGATGACGAAGGCACCTCCTGGAGATAAAGGCAATGCCGGCAGGAATCCTGCGAACCGGCCAGCGCAAGAGCGAAATGGGTGAAGCTTCTTCCGCAGTATTCGATCCGGCGCGAGCGAACCCGCGCTGGCCTGGCGCCCTGGCCGGGCCGCGCCGCTTTCGCTTGCTTGGGCTGCTTCGGCTTAGGGATGCCGGCTGCAATTCCGCGGCGTTCCCTCGCTGCCACACCCGAGTTCACCAGGTAGATAATGAACGGCAGCCCCAGGACCAGCAGGAATACGATCGTCGAAATCACGGGCTTATGATAACGCTTCCGAGCGACAACGTGGGTTAACCAATTCCGCCCTCTTCGCGAAGCTCGAAAAGAGAGTCACGCCAGGCACCGATGGTGCGCGAAATGTCCTCGGCGGTATGAACTGAACTCGTCATCCCGGCCGCGCCGAAGAGGTGCATACCGCGGTTGGCCATGCCGAGTTGCAGCAATCGGGAACGTTCCCCGGGCATCCCATCCGCTAACACCTGCCAGGGGAGGTCGCGAGGATCGTAGTCCTGGGCCTCGGGAACTTTGGTCCCCGCGACCAGGATCTTGAACTCACTCGACTGGCCGTAAATAAATCCGGGGATGCCGAGTTCGCAGAGGACGCCGTTCATCCCTGCCCGTAACTGTGCAGCGAGGGCATTCGCGCGTTTCTGGTGTTCACCGGATGCCGCTTCACGAAGGCAAGCAACCCCTGCGGCAGCCGAGAGCGGGTTCGCGTTGAAGGTGCCCGGGTGGCCAACCTTGGCGGCTTTGGTGCCGGGATCGGGGAAGCGCAGGTGCTCCATGACTTCGCGACGGCCCGCGACGGCGCCGCCGGGGAGGCCTCCCGCGAGGATCTTCGCGAGCGTGGTCAAGTCGGGCTTCAGGCCTTCGAGTTCTTGAACGCCACCGGGCGCCCAGCGGAACCCCGTAACGACCTCGTCCATGATGAAGACGATCCCTTCCGCGCGGCAGAACAACTGGAGCTCTTGCAGGAAGCCCCGCTGGACTGGCAGCTGGCCGCTTGATGCTCCCGCGGCCTCGACGATGATGGCGCCAATATCGCCGCGCTCCGCCACGTTCTGGCGGACCTCGTCCATATCGAGATTGAGTACCGACACCGAATCGAGCGTTGCCTGGGGCACGCCCGCTGGGACCCCGGAGGAATACTTCGAGTTCGCCACCACGTAGTCGTGCCAGCCGTGAAAGTGGCGGTCAAACTTTATCGCACCGTGCTTGCCGGTGAAGGTCCGGGCGAGACGGAGCGCCATCAGGGTGGCTTCGGTGCCCGAACTGGTGAAGCGGACGACTTCGGCGGATGGCACGATGCGTATGACCTCTTCGGCCCACTCGATTTCCTTTTCCTGGCTGGCGCCGTAATGCGTACCTTTGAGGAGCTGCGCCTGAGCAGCCTCGGTGACGGAGGGAAAGTTGTGGCCAAGGAGGAGTGCGCCGTGGCCCATCACGTAGTCGATCAGTTCGTGGCCATCGACGTCCCATTTGCGGGCGCCCGCCGCGCGTTCGGCGTAAAGAGGGAAGGGACGCATGAAGCGGCTGTCGTGGGTGACGCCGCTGGGAAGGACTTTGGATGCGCGCTCATAGAGTTTCGCTGACCGTGGGTTACGTTCGATGTAGGTCTGTTCGATAGACATGGCGGCATCCTCCAGGACGCGATGATACGCTCGCCCGGGCAACGCTTCTTTTTCGGACGGTGCGGCCTCGCTAGAGTGACCAGCGTATGGCCGACCAATCCATCCTCCACCCGGGAAACCTGTTGATGGTGCAAGAGCGCGAACGCTTCCTTGCGCAGCTCTTGCGCCGGTCCGGCTGGGACAGTCTCGATGCGCTCAAGGGTTTCGAGGGCGGGTGCTCAACCGGCTACAACCTGAGAGTGCTCGTCCAGTGGGGAGGACGGCCCGAGAACATGGCCGGCATCGACCTGGACCCGGCTGCGGTCGACTACTGCAAAGCCCATTCGCCAGAGATCCGCGTACATGGAGGGAGTGCCGAAAGCATCCCGGAAGATGCTGACCAGTTCGACGTAGTGTTTGCATTCACGCTTTTCAGTTCCGTACCAGACGAGGAAGTGAGCCACGGTATTGCCCGCGAACTTGTCCGGGTCACGCGCCCGGGCGGATTGATCGTCGTGTACGACATGCGGCGGCGAAGTCCGGGCAATCGGCAGGTGCACCCGGTCTTGCACGAGGACATTCGCCGCTGGTTCCCACGGTGTCCGATGCGCGTACGGACCATCACGCTGGCGCCGCCAATCGCGCGCCGAGTTGGCCAATGGGCGCCATGGCTCTACGGGCCACTGGCAAGCATCCCGTTCTTGCGGACACACGCGATGTACGTAATGCGCAGGCCGGCGAACGCCGCGAACATCGATACTCCCGATGGACAAACGGGCTGATTCGCGAAAACGTGGACATTCAGTACCCGGTGGGCGACAGTTGTCGGGTGCGCAGACTCCCGGAGTCCCACAAAACCACAGTGAAATCTATGGTAGTCTAGGAGTAGACTATGGCTGACTATGATATTGCGGTGATCGGTGGCGGCCCAGGCGGCTATGTGGCGGCTATCCGAGCCGCTCAACTTGGCAAGTCAGTGGTTCTGTTTGAGAAAGACCGTGTCGGCGGCCTCTGCCTGAACTGGGGATGCATTCCCAGCAAAGCGCTCCTGAGGAATGCCGATGTTGTGAACCTCGTGCGCGAAGCCACGGCCTGGGGTATCCACGGGGCCGAGAACGCAACCTATGACCTCGGAGCAGCGATCGACCGGAGCCGGGCTGTCGTAGAGAAAGTTGTCGGCGGGGTCGAGGGCCTGCTTCGCGACAACGGCGTGACGGTCGTCGCCGGGCCGGCCTCCTTGAAGGACACCCGAACCGTGGTGTCTGGGGGGACTGAGTACCGTGCGAAGGCCATCATCATCGCGACTGGTGCATCACCGCGGTTGCTCCCGGGCATCCAGGCCGACGGAAAAGTGGTACTGACGAGCCGGGAAGCACTGGAACGCCGCGAATTGCCAAAGCGAGCCGTCATCATCGGCGCCGGCCCCATTGGAGTGGAGTTCGCTCACCTCTGGGCCAGCTACGGATCCGACGTCACGGTCGTGGAACTGCTGGATACTCTCGTGCCGCTCGAAGATCCAGATGCGGGGCGAGCGTTGAAACGATCGTTCGATGCACGCGGCATCAAATGCCTGGTGAAGACGCGGTGCCAAAGTATGGATGTTCACGGCGGCACCGCGACGGTCCACCTGAAGAGCGACGACGGGGAACAAACGGTCGAAGCGGACGCGGTACTCATCGCGGTTGGGTTCATCCCGCACACGCAGGGCCTGAACCTGGAAGGCGTGGGCGTAGTCACTCAGCGCGGTTTCATCTCTATCGACGATGGGATGCAAACGAACGTACCGGGAATTTACGCAATCGGTGACGTGACGGGAAAGCTCATGCTCGCCCATGTGGCAATGCAGCAGGCCGTTGTCGCAGCCGAGAGCATCGCCGGAAAGAGCGTTCCGGTGCTCGATTACGTCCAAATGCCGCGGGCAACGTTCTGCCAGCCGAATGTAGGTTCGATTGGATACACCGAGCAGGGCGCAAAGGATGCTGGATTCTCCGTGAAGACGGGCCGGTTTCCGCTGACCGCGTTGGGCAAGGCCGTGGCGGTCGGTCACACCGAGGGGTTCATTAAGGTGATTGCGGACGAGCCGACCGGACAGATTCTTGGTATTCACATGGTAGGCCATGACATCAACGACCTTTTGGGCGAAGCAACGATGATTGCCCTTCTTGAGGCGACAACGATCGAAGTCGGCTTTGCGGTCCACACGCACCCCACACTGGCCGAAGCAGTAAAAGAAGCCGCCCTGGCCGTAAGCGGGGAGGCCATCCACATCGCTCGGCGCCGCGCGGGCGCCCCACAGCCACAAGGAGCAACGACTACGTGACGAGCGAAACGCCCCCGGCCGATGACCTCGGCGCGGAACAGCTTGGCCTGTTCCTTTACCAGATGATGCTCATTCGCCGGTTCGAAGAGAAATGCGGCGAGCTGTACACCAAAGGCAAGATTCGCGGGTTCTTGCATTTGTATACGGGCCAGGAAGCCTGTGCCGTTGGCGCGATGGCTGCCCTTGCGGATCGGGACAAGATCGTTACGCACTACCGGGACCATGGCCATGCACTGGCCCGTGGACTGGATCCCAATCGCGTGATGGCCGAGCTCTTCGGCAAAGCCACCGGCGTGAGCGGCGGGCGCGGCGGTTCGATGCATCTCTACGACGTAACGAAGGGCTTCCTCGGTGGCTACGCAATTGTCGCCGCCCATCTGCCACTTGCCGTGGGGCTCGGCGTCGGGGCGCAAATGAAGAAGGAAGACTCGGTTGCGCTGTGCATCTTCGGTGACGGATCGGTCGGTGAAGGTGAGTTCCACGAGTCGCTGAACATGTCTGTCCTCTGGAAGACTCCCACGATCTTCTTCTGCGAAAACAACCTCTACGGAATGGGCGTGCCGTTAAAGGAATCGCTTTCGACCGACATCCCGAAGCTTGCGGCGGCATACAACATGCCGGCAGTCACGGTTGATGGCATGGACGTCCTTGCCGTCCACGCGGCAATGAAGACCGCCGTCGCCCACGCTCGATCGGGCCAGGGGCCGTACTTCATCGAGGCGATGACCTATCGCTACCGGGGCCATTCGATGGCTGACCCTGAACTCTATCGGCTCAAAGACGAGGTAGAGGAATACCGGAAACGAGACTGCATCGATCGGCTCCGTACCGGCATGGAGGCAGCTGGACACTTGAACGAAGCGCGCTTCGCGGAAATGAGTGAGCGCGTGGAGCAAGTCGTCAACGACGCTATTGAGTTCGCGGAGCGGAGCCCTCAGCCGGGCCTCGAGACGCTGTTCGATCACCTCACGAAGGAGCCGGCCAATGGTTGAGATGCGCATGCGCGATGCCCTTCGTGAGGCGCTGCGTGAGGAGATGATCCGCGACGAGCGCGTGTTCCTCATGGGCGAGGACATCGGCGCGTACGGAGGCTCCTACGCGGTCACAAAGGGACTTCTGGAAGAGTTTGGCGAAGACCGCGTCCGCGACACTCCCATCGCGGAATCCGGCATGGTTGGCATCGGCATTGGCGCGGCGATGGCGGGCCTGCATCCGATGGTCGAGATGATGACCATCAACTTCAGTTTCCTTGCACTCGACCAGATCGTGAACAGCGCCGCGAAGCTCCATCACATGTCGAACGGACAAATAAACGTTCCGCTGGTGATACGTATGGCGAGCGGCGGCGGCTCACAGTTGGCGGCAACGCACAGCCATTCGCTGGAAGGGCTGTACGCGCACTTCCCGGGCCTGAAAGTCGTGTGTCCTTCCAATGCGGCCGATGCCAAGGGCCTGCTCAAGCGTGCCTTCCGCGATCAAAACACCGTCATCTTTATCGAACACACGGCGAACTACGCACTCAAGGGCGAGGTGCCAGACGACCCGGACTACCTGGTCGAATTCGGCATAGCGAAGGTAATGCGCGAGGGTACCGACGTCACGATCGTGGGGTATAGCGGAAGCGTGCACCAGGCGATGCGCGCGGCCGCGATGCTCGAAGAGCAGGAAGAAATCAGTGCCGAAGTCATCGACCTCAGGACCATCCGTCCGCTCGATATGGACACGGTCATCAATTCAGTGAAGAAGACCAACCGCGCAGTGATTGTCGAAGATGACTGGCTCTTCGGCGGATTCGGCGGCGAACTGA
Organism: Dehalococcoidia bacterium; assembly: GCA_031431695.1. Taxonomy (GTDB): domain Bacteria; phylum Chloroflexota; class Dehalococcoidia; order Tepidiformales; family Tepidiformaceae; genus Amarobacter. The sequence goes on along the minus strand of JANPDX010000803.1, from coordinate 1,871 downwards.
GCGCGCAAATCATGGAACGGGCCTTCGATTGGCTCGATGCTCCCGTCGCGCGAGTGAGTAGCAAGGATGTGCCGCTGCCGTACAATCGCAACCTGGAGTTCGCTGCGTTGCCATCCGAAGAGGATGTCGTTGAAGCGGTGCTTCGCATGTTCAAGGAGTAGCTCGTGTCCATCGAAGTGACCATGCCCCAGATGGGCGCCGACATGACCGAAGGCACGCTCGTGAAGTGGTTCAAGTCCGTTGGCGATTTGGTGACACGCGGAGAGATGCTGGCCGAGATCGAAACCGATAAAGCGAACGTCGAACTCGAGGCATTCGAATCGGGAACCATCTTGAAATTGATCGCCCAGGAAGGTGAAGTCATCCCGGTTGGTGAGGTCATCGCGCTTCTTGGTGAAGCGGACGAAGTCTCTCCCGAGCCAGACCGCAAGCCTCCCGCGGTGAGCCCGGCGAAACGTGAGATTGAAGCAAGCGTTAAAGCCGCCAGCGCGGTGCCGCCCCGGGCCCCTGCCGCGACGACCGTGTCCGCGCCTCCAGCGCCAGCGATGGCCGGCGAAAACGGGAGGATCCGGATCTCCCCGGTGGCCCGCAAAATCGCCACCGAGGCAGGCTTCGATTTCAGCGCGATTAGCGGCAGCGGGCCGGATGGCCGAATCCTCCGCAAGGACGTGGAAGCGGCGATCGCCGCTGGCCCAACAACCGCCCCGGCGCCCGCGAGAGCAGCCACCCCCGGTGCGCCTGTCACAGAACGGCAGGCGGTTGCACCCGCGGGCACAACCGCGCCTCTGACGAAAATGCGGCAGGCCATAGCGCGCAGAATGGCGCTCTCGAAAACCACGGCGCCGCACTACTACCTCACCGTTGATATCGACATGACTCCGGCGCTCGAATTCCGCGCGCAGATCAATGCCAATGCTACCGCCGAACAAAAGGTGAGCATCAACGACCTGATCGTCAAAGCCTGCGCGATGGCGCTGGAACGGCACCCTCGCTTTAATGCGGAATTTCACGAGACAGGCCTGGTGATGCACGACCGCATCAACGTGTGCATTGGCGTCGCACTGGACGACGGGCTGATCGCACCGGCCATCCTCGACTGCAACGCGAAGACGCTTGGTCGAATCGCCGTTGAATCGAAGGACCTGGTGGCGCGAGCTAAGGCCGGGCACCTGAAGGCGGACGAGTACAGCGAAGGCACCTTCACGATCACGAACCTTGGCGCGTTCGGAGTCGAATCGCTCATCGGAATCATCAACCCGCCGCAGGCGGCAATCCTGGGCGTTGGTTCAGTGATGGCGCAGCCCGTTGTGCGAGACAAGCAGGTTGTCGTACGCCAGGTGATGAAAGTCGCGCTGAGCGCCGACCATCGGGTGACCGATGGCGCGGAGGGGGCGGTCTTCATCAAGGAGATCCAGAGCCTCCTGGAAGCGCCGGCCTCGCTGGCGCTGTAGGGGCCAGCTTTTTAGCTCAAAAACTCCATCGGCACCGGGGGGTTCGCCAGGGGCTTCGCGGCGATGGCCATCAACAGCATGACGCTATCGTCGCCGGCGATGCGGTTTTCGTGGAGGAGGCCGCAGTTCTTGCAGCGGTGGATCAGCATCCACTCACCGCCCTGCGCGACAAACACCGCCAGGGGCTCCATGGGGCTGCCACAGGCCGCCTTTCGGTCTCCGGGGAAGTTATCTACGTGGCGGCTCCAGAGGCACTGAGGGCAGTGGTTGCGCTGGGTGGTGCCGAACGACATGGAGTCGACCTGCGACTTGCACTTCAGGCAACGAAACGAGTCTTCAGCCATGGGTTCGAATGGTACAACGTTCCCGATTCGTGATCGTCAATGGAGCTTCTTGCCCATGACGTAGAACGGGTAGCCG
>JANPDX010000802.1:0-3023 GCA_031431695.1 Dehalococcoidia bacterium | reverse complement strand
GGCATGAAGTGGTCGGCGAACCAGACGGAATACCAGCCGGTCTCTTCGGCGTGCAGCGAGAGCGCGAGTGTATCGCTCCAGGAATTGGCAGGGCTGGGCCAGAAACTAAATCGCATGATGCAATCTCCGCGGTGAGTGCTGCGATTGTCAGTTGGCGGACGCCCGCTGTCGACCAGCTCCGGGAACTTAGACCATGGTTTTCAGGGCGTGTGGGTCATCGATGGTTACCGCACCACGCGAAATCGTGATCCAGCCCTCGTGTGAGAGTTGGTTGAGTTGCTTGTTCACGCTCTCGCGGCTTACCCCGAGCATGGAGGCGAGTTCGCCCTGCGTTACCTGTAAACGTTGCCGCCGACCACCAACCGGGCCGCTGAGCGAATTCGCGAGCGCCAGCAGTTGCTTCGCCAGGCGATGGGGGAGATCGAGGAACATGAGGTCAGTCACGGCTTCATCAGTCCTGCGGAGCCGGAGGGAAAGCGTTTCGAGGAGCGCGAGCGAGGCCTCCGGCCGCTCCCGTATCCAGTCACGGAAGTCGTCCCGAGCGACAACGAAGGTCCGCGTTGGCTGCATCGCGGTGGCGGTGGCCGAACGCGGGCGGCTGTCCAACAAGGCAAATTCCCCGAAACAATCCCCTTGACCGACGAGCGCAAGGGTGGCTTCGGACCCGGCGCCGGAGAGGCGGCTAATCCGGACTCTGCCATCGACGACAACGTAGAGGGCATCGCCCGCTTCTCCTTCCTGGAAGATGACGGTACCTGCGTTGAAGCGGCGCGCCTTGCCGCGAGCGGCCAGGAGCGAGACATCTTCGTCGGGCAGCCGCGCAAGGAGCGGGATATCACGAATGTAGGCGTCGTTGGGAGTGGCTTCGTTTGTAGACACGTTGGTTCTCCGGGGCAGATTCTCATAGTACAGGCCCTCGCGGCGCCAGTGGCCGGACCCAAAAATCTGTACCTACCGCTGACGCAGGAGCAAACGCACGATCATGGTTGTGGTTTAGCTGCTGACCATAAGGCGGGCGTAGGCGTAGGCTCTTCGGATGCCATCGTCTGGTTCAGGGCCCCAATACACACCGGTTGCGGACAAAGATGGCCGCGTTTCCCGGTACCGTGTTGAGTTTCCCCATGCCGGCATCGTCGAGACGGCCGACGGGCACTTCGAAGCGACTGAGTTCGCGGAGCGGCGCACCGGGTGGGGCGGCCGAGTCTCCAACTTCAAGGACGCGCTCATCGGGACCTCGATGCACAGCCGGCGGCTCGCAGGAGAGCGGTTGAGTAAAAGGGTCGGTTTGGCAGTCTTCTCGTCCGATGCACTGTCATCGACGGCGTACGCGACGCAGGAGATCCTGCTCATACTCGTGTTGGCCGGTACCTCGGCGATTCACCTGAGCCTGCCCATCGCCCTGGCAATCACGGCGTTGTTGGCGATTGTCGTTGTCTCATACAGCCAATTGATTCGAGCCTACCCGGCGGGAGGCGGCGCATACACCGTCGCCCTCGAGAATCTTGGCCAAATCTTCGGGCTGATAGCGGCGGCGGCGCTGCTTATCGACTATACGTTGACGGCGGCGGTGAGCATTGCCGCCTGCGTCGAGGCGATCGTTTCGGCGGTGCCAGATGTTGATTCCGTGCGCGTTTACGTTGCCATCGGGCTCATCGCGATGATCGCCCTGGGCAACCTCCGCGGCGTTCGCGAATCAGGAACCTTATTCTCCATTCCGACCTACGGATTCGTCTTCATTCTCACGGGGACAATCATCTTCGGAATGGCGAAGGTCTTCACGAGCGAAAGTCCCAACATTCTGGAGACAGGTGACCCCACCAAAGCAGCGCACGGCGCGACACAGGCGCTTTCGCTGTTCCTCATACTGCGCGCATTCTCGGCCGGGTGCGCCGCGCTTACCGGAGTCGAAGCAATCTCGAACGGCGTTTCATCGTTCAAGGCGCCCCAGTGGAAGAACGCTATCCTGACCATGGTCGCCATGGGCCTCCTGCTTGGATTCCTGTTCCTGGGGACGACCCTGCTGGCACGGCACTACGGGATCGTCTACATACACGGCGACAAGGAAACGGTCATGTCGCAGGTGGGAGAGCATGTCTTCGGCCGCAATGCCCTGTACTACGCGCTCCAGGGTTTCACGGCGGGAATCCTGTTCCTTGCCGCAAACACGGCCTACAGCGGATTCCCCATCCTGACCTCGATCCTCGCCCGCGATAGCTATCTTCCACGCCTGTTTCATCAGCGCGGGAACCGGCTGGTCTTCAGTTACGGCATCGCCGCGCTGACCGGTTTCGCAGCCATCCTATTGATCATCTTCCAGGCGAGCACCACGCGGCTCATCCCTCTGTACGCGCTCGGCGTGTTCCTGTGCTTCACGTTGGCCCAGGTCGGCATGGTGGTGCTCTGGCTCCGCCGGAAGACACCGGGATGGCAGCGATCGGCAGTCATCAACGGTTTTGGCGCCGTTGTCACCGCAATCGTGTTCGTGATCATCATGGTGACGAAGTTCATGGAGGGCGGCGTCGCGGTGGTCATCGCGATTCCAATCATCACGGCCCTGCTGTTTTGGATAGGCAGTTTCTACAAGCGGCTGAAGCGGCAGCTCTATGTATCGCCGGATGCGGAGCTCGATATGCGCCCGCGCGGCGATTCGCGTATCCCCATCATCGTGCCGGTGGAAGAAGTAAACCTTGCCATGGTGATGACCCTCGGCGCCGCCTGCGAGCGCTCCCGCGACGTTACGGCGGTCCATGTGATAGTGGACCCGGACGCGCCCTCGACTGTCGCCCAGCAGTGGGCGAAGCAGTTCCCTTCAATACCGCTCGTGGTGATCGATTCGCCCTTCCGCACCGTCGCCGACCCGATCGCGCGATATGTGGATGACCGGCTGAAGAGGGCGCCGCACGAGGTCACCGTCATGGTGCCGCTCGTCGAAGTGAAGCGGCCTTATCACCGCCCACTGGTAAACCAGAGCCTGAAGCGGCTGACAAAACTGCTTGAACACAAGCGCCACGTGAACCTTGTGC
>JANPDX010000801.1:0-1794 GCA_031431695.1 Dehalococcoidia bacterium | reverse complement strand
AGCGGCTGCTGCCGTTCCAACGTGCGGCGACCGCCTTCCAGCGCGCTGAGTTCGCTGCCTTCGATATCCATCTTGATGAAGTCGATGTCGTCGAAGCGTCCGAATTCATCGTCAAACGTTTCCATTTTGACGACGATTTTTTCGACACGATTGAACGAATCCTGGTGCTCCGATTCGATGCCTTCCTTGACCGAGTCGAGCCGATCCGCCTGGGCCGTGGTCAGGGCAAACACCGCCCCCTTGGCGTCGCTATGGGGAATAAACAACTCTAGTTCGCCGCGCGAAGTTCCCAGGGCGATCTGATGAACGACGCAATTCTTCGGCCCCGCCTTGCTCAACGGCATGGCCAGTTTGGGCAACGGTTCCACCGCGTGAACCGTCTGAAAGCACTTGGCGAGAACACGCGTGTACACGCCGAAATTCGCACCAATGTCAATCGCCGTCCGACGTGGGCCGACGACATATTTGTCCAGCGAACGAATGAAATCGACTTCAAATTCGTTGTCCCGATTGAAGCTGTTCTTAAGATGCCACAGTCTCCAGGTGAGCAATGGGAACCGCTCCAGCGCCGCATGTTCAAGCCGTCGAACGATTCCCGCCACGCTAATGCCTCTGTCGTTGAAACCTTCGGACTCAAGCCGCTGTCACCAGGCCAAGCCATATTCTAGGGGCAGCGTCGGCCGCTTTCAACTAAACTCAGTCTGCCAGGCGTACGCCGGCGCCCGCACAATCATTTGCAATCGTGAGATACTGCCTGTTCCGCGGCGATGTATATCACTTCGAGGCCCGCGCCAGCCGCGATTTCACGTCCTCGTAGCAAATCTTCAACCCGTCGCGCAGCGAAACTCGCGGCTTCCACCCGTACAGCAGTTTCGTCGCCAGCGTGATGTCCGGCGCCTGCCCCCAGATCTTCGTCGGGTGCGACGTGTCGTAGGCGATTGCGATCTCCTTGCCCGAAATGCCGATGATCGTTTCGGCAATTTCGCCGATCGTCACCAGATCGCACGTGCCCAAGTTATACGGCCCCACCTGGGGCGATGTTTCCAGCTTCTCGACGCTCAGCAGGATCGCCCGCACAACGTCATCCACGTAGCAGTACGTGCGTGTTTCCGTGCCGGTGCCCAGCACTCGGAAGGGCGCCAACTCGGGATACCGCACGGCCCGGTGACAGAACACGGGGATCACCGAACCCGTGGCCAACTGATAGTCTTGCCCCGGTCCATAGGCGCCCACGATGCGGGCGATCGCCGCGCGGAACTTGTGCCCCTCGGCCAGCGCCGCCGCAATCCCCTGCTCGCCCATCAGCTTGGCCCAACCGTATGAGAGGCTAGGATTGGCCGGGTAAGCCTGGTCCTCGCGGATCAGCGGGGCCTGAATTTCGAGCTGCAATTCGATCGGGTAAATGTGGGCGCTGGAGGCGTAAAAGTAGTGCGGCACGCCGGCGTCGATGATCGCTGAGAGCACGTTGCCGTCCATCGTGAGGTTGCTGTGCTTCACGTCCCACGGGTACTTGAGGTAATACCCGATGCCGCCGACCTTGGACGCCAAGTGTAAGACGACATCCATCCCGGCGCACGCCCGCCGCGCCACGCCGGGCTCGCGCAGATCGACCTGTTGCAGCTCGACTTTGTCGGCGGCGATGCCCAAACTTTCGAGGCTGCCGCGTTCGAGGTTATCGGCGATGCGCACACTCGCCCCCGCGTCGAGCAGCGAACGCACCAGGAATGTCCCGATGAAGCCGCAGCCACCGGTGACCAACACTCGCTTGCCCTGCCAAAAACTCATGTCTTACTC
>JANPDX010000800.1:0-1542 GCA_031431695.1 Dehalococcoidia bacterium | reverse complement strand
GGCCCAGTTCGACGGCAATTCCTCGACCACTTCTTCGATGCTGTCGCACGGCATGACGGTCCGCCAGGTGCTACTCGGACGTCCGACCGACTGGGGGTTCTTCAACTTCTGAGTTCCGCCATGGCTTGTGATGCGGCATTGGCGTTGTTAGTATTCGTCGCTATCGCGGGGCATAACAGTCCTTTAGAAAGAGCCATCGGCTATGAAACTCGCATTCCTCATCGGCACCGCCCAGCGCGACTGGGAGGAGCTTCGTTCGTTCGCTATCGAAGCGGAGCGCATCGGGGTCGATTCGGTCTGGTCGGCGGAGTTCAATGGCCACGATGCGTTCACCCCGCTGGCGTTCATCGCCGGGCAGACGAAGACGCTCGGCCTTGGCACCGGGTTGGTCACGGTTGGCAGCCGTTCAGCGGCGATGACCGCGATGAGCGCGGTCTCGCTGGCATCGATGTCGAACGGCCGGTTCGTGCTGGGGTTGGGCGGAAGCACCCGCGGAATCCTCGAAAACTGGCATGGCCAGCCGTTTTCGCCCGCCTCGCACAACCTCCTCGAGACGGCGGAAATAATCCGGACAGTCGCGCGCGGAGAACCGCTCATCTATTCGGGCCGGGTGCACTCCCTGCCGAAAGACCCTGCCATGGCGCTCGCGATGGAACCCGGTCTTTCAAGAGTGTTCCCCATCTACTTCGCTTCGTTGAGCCCGAAGAGCCTGGAGGCGACTGGCGCGGTCGCCGACGGATGGGTGGGTGGCGCATCGTTCGTGCCCGTTGCTTGCTGGGGCGTTCTGGGGGCCGATTCGGGCAGGCGCCGAACGTGCGGGCCGCTCGCTCGAGGGGTTCGACTTCATGGCGCCTGCGTTCCTCTTCCCAGACCGTGAACGAGCCCTCGGCATGATCAAGCCGTTCCTCGCGGGCCAACTCGGGAAGCAGGGTGACTTTGCCTACTCCCACCACACTGCCGTCTACGAACGGGCTGGCTACCGAGAATTGATGGCACGCCTGGCGGGGCATTTCGCAGCGGGAAAGCCCGAGGAAGCGGCTGCGGCCGTACCGGACGACCTCGCCCTGGACCGCTGCCTGACCGGGACTGACGACGAGATTCGCCAAAGTCTGAGGGCCTACCGCGATTGTGGCGTGACGACCGTCCAGGCGATCGCCATGGGCGGTAGGCTCACTCGGGCGCTGGAGCCGCTCGCGCGGGTGCGCGGACTGATGGACGAAGTGAACCGCGAGGCTTAAGCCTCGTCGTCGCCGTCTTCGTCATCCATTGCCAACAGTGGGATGGTCTGGTTCAAGACCTGTTCGTCGTGGGCGCCGTTGCCGTTCGTTTCGACCGCCACATCGGTCTCTTCGTCAGGATCGACATCGACTTCGATCTCCAGGCCCTCGGGCGTAATGATCGTCCGGCGGCGCGATGTGTCCGTCATCACGAAGGCGGCGATGCTTGCCACCTGGTCACCTTCACCGACCTTCATCACGGTGACACCCTGGGTGACGCGGCCAATGAGGCTGATCGAGTCCACGCGCGTGCGGACCACGATGC
>JANPDX010000799.1:0-2935 GCA_031431695.1 Dehalococcoidia bacterium | reverse complement strand
GTTCCATCCTGCAAAAGCATGATCGACTCGCCCTCGAACTCTGGCATGGCACCGTGTTCGACGTTGGCCAACCGAAATTCGATAGCGCCAAGGCTGCAGATCAACTCCATGGCCTGAGCGTGGAGCCGGACTGTTAACGGTCGGCGAACACCTCGTCCGCCGGTTAAGTTTCAGCGAGCAAAGTTGGGCCTTCGCTTCTCGATGAAGGCAGACACTGCTTCCTTGTGGTCTGGTTCCAGCCGAGCCGCCGCGTTCTGTGCGTTCTCACGAAGCATCACCGACTGCACGTCCGAATCGGTCGCATTCGCATCGAGGACTCGCTTTACCCGTGCCACTGCCGCCGGCGCATGCTGCGCAATCATCTCACCGAGTTCCACAGCCCGGTCGAGCAGACGCTCGGGTGCGACCACCTCCGAGACCAGTCCGGCGCGTTCGGCCTCGGCAGCACCGACCTGGCGCGCCGTGAGGCACCATTCACGTGCCCGCCCAAGGCCCACCAGTTGGGGCAGGAAGTACGAACTCGCCAGTTCCGGCACCAGGGCCATCTTCACGAAGGCGAAGCCGAATCGTGCGTTCTCACTCGCGATCCGTATGTCCATCGGCAGAATATGCGTTACGCCGACACCGACCGCGACGCCGTTCACCGCGGCAATGGTGGGCTTCGGCATCCTGGCCATGAAGGCTACCCAGTTGTCTTCGCCAAGGGTTGCGGAGCCCTGCGCCGCGCCGCCCCCGGCGATCTGTTGCGCCCAGCCGCCAATATCCGCGCCCGAGCAATACGCCCGGCCGGCTCCCGTGAACACGAGCGACGAGACTTCCGGGTCGGCGTTGGCTTTTTCTACCGCATCGCGGAGTTCGTTCATCATCCCGTTGTTCCAGGCGTTCAGGCGCTCCGGACGATTAAGCGTGAGGATGCGGACACTGCCACGCTGTTCGATGAGGACGTTCTGGTATTCCATGGTGTTCGAGCCTCCCTGGCTGGTCTCACGAATAGATGGCTTTGACGCCGAAGAGCTGCCAGCCTGGCCGGCCGGCGCCAGGGCCGGTCGAATCTGGGGCGAGCCCGTGGTGGTCTTCCGCGGCGAGCGCCTTTTCGATTGCCCAGCGCGAGAGGCCCTGAACAGCTTCCATTCCCGACATCTCGTCGAGGCTGAAGAAACCGGCGTTGCTTATTTCGTCGCCGTCGTACACAGGTTCGCCCGAAACCAGGTCGAGCCGGAAGACCACGTAGATGTTTGTGCTCGGTCCGCCGAGGGAGCCGCCCAGCGAATGCCGGAAGGCGATAACGTCGCGGACTCGCGCCTCAACACCGGATTCCTCCAGCACTTCGCGTTCCACCGCTTCCGAAAGCGGCTCGTCGTGTTCGGCGTAGCCTCCGGGGATCTGCCACGAGCCTGCGAACGGGTTTTGGCCGCGCTGGACGAGCAAAGCCTTGCCTTCGCGAATCACGACGCCCGCGCAGCCAATAGAGAAGTCGCCGTAGTGGATGAAGTTGCAGGTGTCGGATGGGCAGGCCGGTCGTTCCCGGCCACCGTCGAGCTTGGTCGAAAGTGAAAGTGAGCATTTGGGGCAGTAGGTTGGGATAGCCATTGCCCGCGAGTATAGAGATGTGTATCCAAGCTGGAAATTCCGGACGAACCAAGGAGGGGCCGAGGTTCACGGAGACGCCGAGCTTCCGAGGGCGGCGCCTCGCGCGGGAATCCCTCCGTGTCTGCGTGGTTCGTCCCTCGCGCGATTGGAAAGGTACGGGCAATCTCAGCGCTTTCTCAGTGTTCCCCAATCTTCTCCACATCTCTCGCCGCCAGCATTGGGATTGTCCCGCTCAAACAATCGAAATCAGCAAACCAGGGCCGGACAGGAGAAAACAATGAAGAACCAAAAACTCATCTCGATTGGCGCCGGCATGGCGGCTATCGCATCCATCGCCGGGGGAACGCTCTTTGCACTGAACAGCACCTCCGGCTCATCCTCAGCTCTCGGGCTTTCCGACGGCGAATTGAACACCATCGCCGCAAACGTTGCTGCCACTCCGGAAGCCGACCGCGACGCCTACCTCACAAAGCTCGCCGCCAACCTCGGAGTCGACGTCGAGAAGTTGAAGTCCGCTATCCAGGCCAGCAACCTCCAGGTGTTGGACGAAAAGGTCACGGATGGTTCCATCCCTCAAGACCGCGCCGATGAAATGCGGAAGCGCATCGAAAGCGGAAACAGCTTCTTCTTCGGCGTGGGCGGCCACGGTAAGCCCGGCGAAGGTGGCCCTGGCAGCTCCGGAGAGCGCGGACCCGGCGGTCCGGGCGGCCCAGGCATGGGCGTCAACGCCGAAGGACTTTCCACCTTCCTCGGCATTGATGCCGCCACCCTTCGCTCCGAACAAGAAGCCGGTAAGTCGCTTGCCACAATCGCGACTGAGCACGGCAAGACACGCGACCAACTGAAGGCATTCCTGTCCGCCAGCATCAAAACCTCGCTCGCCCAGGGCGTCAGCGATGGCAAGATCACCCAGGCCCAGGCCGACGAGCGGCTTGCGGCCTTCACTGCGAGCGTCGACGACCAGATCGACGAAATTCACACCCCTGGCGAGCGCGGGCCACGCGGCGGGAAGACCCCGCCCACCGGTTCGGCTCGCTCCACCAGCGCGGCGCCAACGAACTAGCCCTCCTCGGTTCGCAACGCCAACCCCCAAAAGAAGGGCGCTCTTCACGGAGCGCCCTTCTCTTATGCCCTGAATCACCGCTTATGCGAGTACTCCCTTGCTCAGTTAAGGGATAGTCCTGATTGACGAAACAGAACATGTGTTCTAATTTAGAACCATCCCAATGAGGAATAGCCACATGCGCTTCGTAGCACTGGTCTTCCCCCGCCTCGGCATCCAACTCGCTCGCCGGGCAAACCCTGCATTGGTCGGCAGCCCGGTCGGGCTGCTCTCGGGCAGCGG
>JANPDX010000798.1:0-3121 GCA_031431695.1 Dehalococcoidia bacterium | reverse complement strand
GTTCCCGTTCCCACAGAGGATGACCACCCGTTGCCCGCGACCTTTGCCTCCGAGCATGGCGAGGGCAAGCGTGGCGGCCGCGCGGCCCGCATTCTCGGTGAGCTGGAGGATGTCCAGGCCGAAGTCCTCCTGCGCGAAGCGTTGTACGTCGCGCATCTGCAACGCCGTAACCCAGCGGACCTCGGAACACTTGCGTTGGGGAAACCCACCCGGATCGGCCTTGATGGACATGCGGAGTACCTCGTCGAGTGTGTGGCTTGAACTTTGAGTCTACGGCTCGCCTGTGACGGGCGTCACCGGATCGACGCTCAGGCGCCTGGCGCGTACGTCGCGCTGATTCGAGCGGAGATGCCACCCCGCGAGTGGAACTCGCCGGTAACCACAAGAAATCGCGGCGCAATCGCGGCAACGATGTCGTCAAGGATCGTGTTGACGACGTTCTCGTAGAAGATGCCCCGGTTGCGAAACGATTGCAGGTAGAATTTGAAGCTTCGAAGCTCGATGCAGCGCGCGCCAGGCGAATAGCTGATGACAATCGTCCCGAAATCCGGCTGGCCGGTCATGGGGCAAACGCTGGTAAATTCCTCGGCCGTGAACTCAATTTCGTATTCGCGTTCGGGGAACTGGTTTTCGAACGAGTCGATCGTCCCGTCAGTGCGGAAGCTGTTTTCGGACATGGCATTGAATGTGCGACCGGTGCGGCAGCCGCGCAAGCCCGTGGTCAGGCGCGGGGCAACCCGAGGCCCCGCGTGGCGACGATGTTGCGGTTCACTTCGCTGGTGCCACCGGCGATGGTGTAACTCGGAGCGGCCATTGCCCAGCGTTCGAGTAGACCGCGCAGTGGAGCGTACTTCGAACCCGGTTCCAGCATCCCGGCCATCCCGGCGACGCGCATCCCGGTGATACCCATTTGGCGCTGCAACTCCGTGCCGAAGATTTTCGAAACCGACGCTTCGGAGTTCGGGACCTTGCCTTCGCTCTGCATTTGCGCGACGCGATAGCAGAGCCAGCGGCCGATTTCGAACTGCAGATACCGCTCGGCGAGTTCGTGCCGAATCTCCGCGCGGCCGCGGAGGGCAGGGGTCTCGCGCACATAATCGATGAGTGCCATGAGCGTGCTGCGTGTCATGACCACGCGATTTATGGAGCTTCGTTCCTGGTCGAGCGTCGTGGTGGCGATATACCAGCCGCGATTTTCCTCGCCGATCAGGCATTCGCGAGGCACTCGGACATCCTCGAGGAAGACCTCGGTGAAGTGCTCGCTGCCCATCATGTTGATGAGTGGCCTGAGGGTGACACCGGGCGTCTTCAGGTCGAGCATGAAGTAACTGATCCCACGGTGTTTTGGCGCGTCCGGGTCCGTCCGGGCGAGCAAGATTCCCCAGTCCGCGTCGAGGGCGCCACTCGTCCAGATCTTTTGCCCGTTGATGACGTACTCGTCTCCGTCGCGGACGGCGCGGGTTTGCAACGAAGCGAGGTCGGAACCGGCCCCGGGCTCGGAGAAAAGCTGACACCAGTGGACGTCCGCCGAACGCATGGCGGGAAGCCAACGCTGCTGCTGTTCGGCGGACCCGTGCATCATGATCGCCGGACCCGCGAGCCAGACACCCTGGTCGTACGCTCCCGGTGCTCCAGCCGAACTCATCTCTTCCATATATACGGTCTGCGTCATGTAGCTCGCGCCAGCGCCCCCGAACTCCCGCGGCCAGCCCATCGTCAGCCAGCCGCGGCCCGCGAGCTTCTTTCGGAAATCCTGCGTGAACTCTGCCTGTTTCGGCGAGACGTGGTCCCGGTCGTTTCGCATATTCCAGTCGTCGGCCGGAAGCTCCGCGGCCAGGAAATGGCGCAATTCAGCCCGGAATGCGGCGTGTTCGGGAGAATCGAGGAAAAGCATTGCGGGAGTATACCGCCGCCCGCGCAGGGTGCCGGTTTCAAGGGCTGCGAAATCTTCACAGTCGGCCGATTGGGTTGCGTTTTTGAATCTGAACCACTCCGTAATCTCGGCAGGAAACTGGTCTCGACGGGGAAAACATCACACGTTAGGTTGTGACTTCGGCGGACGGCTGCCCCTATCATCCAAACTGCTCACACGGCGATCCGTGGCAGGCCGCGCCCCCGCCAGCTTGCCCGAGTTCCTGACGAGCTTCGTTAGCCCGGTTCACGCCGGGAGCCGCGCATTGGAAATTTTGGCGGGGTTTGGGTTTGAAGGCTCGGTCGAACGCCTCGTGGACGTCGGGATGGTGGAAGCGCTGCGTTTTGCTGTCGCTCGCCCTGTTGGCCACTGCGTTCGCGATGCAGCACTCGGCGCACGATGCGCGAGCCATCGGTGAAGGCGTCTTCCAACTCGATGCGACGTCGTACTCGACCGCCGAAGGCACGGCCGTCCTGGTCACCGTTCAACGGACGCAGGGCGGTACGCTCACCGTCGAGGTTAAAGTGATCCTGGCCATCGATGGCGACACCAACTCCGATATCCCCACGTCAGAGGTTACGAAGGAAATAATCTTTCCCGCGGGCTCTAACCTTTCGTCAAAGTCGGTGTTCATCCAGACATTGAATAAGGAACAGTTCGCCGACCGAGACATCCAGGTCACGATTCTGAGCGTGAGCAACGGCGGAATACTCCCGTTGGGGGGGCGAACCACGGCCCCGATCACGTTGCTGGGCAGCGGCACGCCGCGGGTATTTGACGTTTCGCCGGACAGCGGGAGCGACTATGCAACCGACTTCACGATCCTGACGGTGACCGGTGAGAACTTCATTTATAGCGGCGCGACGTATAACGCGATCGTCACGGACGTCCAGTTCTTCCCGATCCTCGGGCCCAATTCTCCTGCTTCCACGCGAACCGTCGTATCGGGCGACGTTTTCAACGTGACTCCAACTTCGCTGAAAGTAAAGGTTCCTGGCATAAACCCGCCCTTATCGGACTTCGCCTTCAATCAACTCAATCAACCGGCTGCCACGTACCACGTTCGGGTCAACGTCAGCACAACGCCCGCCCAGGTCCCGTCAGCCACCGGGTTGAGTCCGAAGACCGCGAACGACCACTACGTCGCGACAAGCGGCCCGACGGTCACGAGTCTCTCCGTTAGGCAGGGCCCTCCGACCGGGGGCACAC
>JANPDX010000797.1:0-7195 GCA_031431695.1 Dehalococcoidia bacterium | reverse complement strand
CGGCACGGCTGAGTAGTGAGTAGGCCCACGCTAATTGCCGAGTCCGCTAGTCTGAGCGAAGAGGCAGGCCGAACTTGCCACAATGCCGTGAGATATCCGGGAAAGCGAGTGAACCGGTGACTTCCCTCCGCTATTCGAGCGAAATGAACGTATCCGCGATGGACCTCTTCGAGTTCCACGCCAATGTAGCGAATCTGCCCGTAATTACCCCGCCGTTTCCTCCATTCCAGCTTCTGAGCGAAGCGAGGAATGCCTCGGAGGGCGACGAACAAAGGTTTCGCCTTGGCTGGGAAAAACTGGGATCAACCTGGACCGCTAGGCTCACCAGGGTGGAGCCGGGGAGCCTGATGGAAGACACGCTGGTCACTGGTCCGTTCAGCCGCTGGCGGCACCAGCATCGCTTCACCGACACCGGACCGGGGCGGGCACGCCTCACCGATGTTATTTCGTTCAGGCTGCTGCCGACACCAGTTGGCGAGTTCGTGGAATACCTCACCGTGAGGCCGCTCTTGTTGGCAATGTTCCGGTACCGGCACGGCAAGACACGACGGCTTCTAGAGCATCACAGCTCCTGATGCATCGTCGGCGGCGCGCCACCTTTCACCTTCGCACGAACATTATCAGTTGCGTGGGTGCTAGGCTCGGCCCGCCCCCATCGGAGGAACTTTCGAATGCCGGTATGTGCCATTTGCATGCATTTGTCCCGGTCACCACAGGTTGCGGCCGGAACTGTTGGTCTGCTGACCGAAGAACCGCGAATTGTGGATGCCGCAATCGAACGGCTGGGCAGAATGGGCACCGAACAACACATCCTGGTACACGCCTGCTCGGAACATGTGGTAGACCTTTATCGAGGGCGGATCCTCGGAGTCCGCATGGCCTGGAAGGCAATTACCGAGCCAGGTCCTCTCGACCTCCAAAGTCCCGCAGCAGCGTTCGCATCCCGGGTTTGAAGACTACCTTGCCGTTGATCACAACGACTTCGTTGTTGAGGTAAAGCTGCAGGGCGCGACTGAGCACGATGCCCTCGAGGGCACGTCCCTTTCTCCGCACGTCTTCGACCGTATCCACGCCCACATCAATGTGAAACACATCCTGGAGAATGATCGGGCCTGCATCGAGTTCCTCGGTAACAAAATGCGCCGTACACCCCGTGACCCGGACGCCATCTTCCCAGGCGCGCCGATAGGGGTTGGCGCCGGGGAAGTACGGCAAGAGCGACGGGTGGATATTGATTATTCGCCCTGCGTACGGCTGGCAGACTGTTGGCGTGAGGATCTGCATGTAGCGGGCGAGCACCACAACCTCCGCCTGTGAGGCGGCGAGCCGCTCCAACACGAACGCTTCGTGCGCTGGTTTGTCGTCACTCGGAAACCAGGCGAAAGGGATGCCCGCTGCCTCGGCAACTTCTCGAAGCGACTCGTGGTTTCCGATGGCGATTGTCAGTTCGCCGTGAAGCAGCCCCGTCCGTGAATCAGCGATGAGCTGTTCGAGGCAGTGGGTTTCCTTACTGACGAGAACGGCAACGCGGCGGCGCTCACGTTCCCCGTGAAGCGTGACGCGTATCTCCATCCCGATGTCGCTGCCGATGGAGAGTAGCCCGGTGATCAACTCATCCAGGGAGAGAGACGCATCAGTGATATCCACCAGCATGTCCATGAGGAACTGGCCGCGGACAACGCGCTGTTCGATGTCTTCGATGTTGGTGTCGTTTTCGGCGAGGTAGGTGCTGATGCGGGCGACAACGCCCTTCTGGTCTCGCCCAAGCACGCTGATGATGGCAAGCACGCGGTTCATGCAGTTCTCTCTTCGGGCCCATCCCGGTCGGTCGAGGTGAACCTTCAGGGTAGGGCACCCAGTATCTAGTGACACGTTCCGTGCAGCCGGGATAGAGTTCGCGCCGAAGCGGCCGCAAGCATCACCCGCGCGCTTTTGGGAGACATCCATAGGCGGAGCAAGGGGCGTACTCTTCACAGAGCGGGTACCGCTCCAGGAGGTGTCAGGCAACAATTGCGCGTGAACATCAGACAGTTCGACGTAAAGATTTGTTGACTTTAAGCTCCGGGGCAAGCACCTTACCGGTCGGTTAATCGCATAGAGGAGGGAACCACTACCCGATGACCAAATCCAAATGGCAGTTGCTTCTCAGCATGTTCGCCATCTTCGCCATCATGGCGATCGCCGTTGCTTGCGGCGACGATGACGATGATGACGGCGGCACGACTGCATCCCCAACGAGCGGCGGCACTGCGCCGACTGCGGTCGCCAAGCCGAAAGGCACCATCACTATCCGCACTGTCCAGTTCGAAAGCTGGGACCCACACTTCTCAGACTTCAACCAGGACATCCAACACTTCTTCATGGTCTGGCGTGGTCTCTACCACCTGGATAAGGACAGCAAGCCCGCGCCCGCAATGGCCGATGGCCTGCCTACGGTCTCTACCGACGGCAAGACCTACACGGTCAAGCTGAAGAAGGACCTCAAGTGGTCCGACGGACAGCCGCTCGATGCCAACGACTTCGTTTTGGGCATTCAGCGAACCTGTAACCCGGACGTTGCCGGTCACTACCAGTACATCCTGACTGAAATTGTCGGTTGCGACGCCTATTATGGCGCAGGCAAGAAGACGACTGAAGAGAAGGCTGCCCTGCTTAAGGCGGTAGGGGTTCGTGCAATCGATGCGACCACGATCGAGTTCAAGCTGACCGACCCCGTGCCGACATTCGGAACCAAACTCGCCCTCTGGCCCACCTTCCCCGCGCCGAAGCACAAGCTTGCGACGGTCGATGCGAAGTGGCCGGCCCCACTGGACAACGTCTACAACGGCCCATTCAAGCCCTCGGCTTACACCGAGAAGGACAAGATGGAAGTCGTCCCGAACGATCAGTACACCGTCGGCCAAAAAGCCCAGGTGGAAAAGATCGTTCTCCGCTACATCGACGACGAAGCCGTGGCGCTCAACGCCTATCGCGCCGGCGAAATCGATGCCACGAAGGTCCCTTCGACGCAGCTCAAGGCCGTCAAGGCTGACCCAACCCTCGGCAAGGAACTCATCTCGTACCCGGCGACGCGTACGACCGGTATTGAGCCGAACCTGAAGGACCCGACTCTCGCCAAGCTCGAAGTGCGCCTCGCCCTTTCGCAGGCCACGGACCGCAAAACGCTCAACGACAACGTCCTGAACGGCGCGAACATCGTTTCGACGACGTGGATGCCACCCGCTCGCTCCGGCACGAACCCGACAGCATACGATGCCGCCATTGGGTTCAATGCTGCCAAGGCGAAGGAAAACCTGACGAAGGCTGGCTACGCCAACGGCGCCGGGTTCCCGAAAATCACTGTCCTTCAGACAGACACCGCCACCAACAAGGCGATCGGCGAATTCCTCCAGTCTCAGTGGAAGACGCACCTCAACATCGACATCACTCTTGAATACACCGACTCAAAGACTCGCTCCTCGCGGTTCAACAGCGGCGACTTCCAGATTGTTCTCGGTGGCTGGGGCGAAGACTACCCGGACCCTGAAAACTGGATCCTCGGCCTCTATGAGACGGGTGGCTCGATCAACAAGCAGAGCTGCTCACTCAAGGCGATCGACGACGTCATCGCCAAGGCCAAGTTCAACCAGAAGGACGAAGAACGTCGTCAGCAATACCGCGATGCGGAAAAACTGATTGTCGAAAACGTCTGCGGCATGGCTCCCATGTGGCAGGTCGCCTTCCATGCAGTGGTCAAGCCCCACATCAAGGGCATGATCGAAAACAAGAAGCCCGACGACAAGCAGATTCCAGGCGACACCAGTGTCGAACTCTGGACGACATCCAAGTCGTAACCCTTTCGCGCAAGATGAGCACCGGTTCGCCGGTGCTCATTTTCGTTTAAGACTTCGCTTCGAGGTGGGGTGTCTTCGGATACCCCATCCCGGTTTCCGCAGGTAAACCCACCATGTTCGCTTACGCCACCCGGCGAATCATCCTGATCTTTCCGCTGTTGTTTGCGGTAGCAACGGTCACGTTCTTCTTGATGCATTCAGTCGAAGGCGGACCTTTCGATTCCGATAAGCCGATGTCCGATACAGCACGGGAGCGCCTGAACGAGAAATACAACCTCGACGGCTCGCTCCCGGCCCAGTACGGACACTACATCTCGAACCTTGTGCTTCACCTTGACCTGGGCATCTCGACATCGTCGAATGAACGGCAGGTACGCGACATCATCGGCGAAAAGTTTGGCGTTTCGATACAACTTGGGCTCTTCGCGTTTCTGTTCGCGGTCACGGTCGGAGTCACGCTTGGCATAGTCTCGGCGATGAACCAGAACGGCATCGGAGACTACGTGGGCGTGTTCGTCGCCACCGGAGGCGCCGCCTTACCGAGTTTCATCCTCGCGCCGTTCCTCGTCATCTTCTTTGCATTGAAGCTCGACTGGTTTGACGTGCTCGGCTGGGAACTCTGGAACTATAAGAAGATGGTCCTTCCGATGGTCGCGCTCGGCATGCTTCCCGGAGCGTTCATCGCCCGGATCACGCGCGCCTCGATGCTCGATATTCTGCGGCAGGACTACATTCGGACGGCGCGCGCGAAGGGCGTGAAAGAGCGTTACGTGATCATGCGGCACGCCGTGAAGAACGCCATGATCCCGGTGCTCACCGTACTTGGCCCGATATTCGCTGGCCTAATCACGGGCTCGTTCATCATCGAAAACGCTTTCGCCATTCCTGGGCTGGGAAATATGTTCGTCACTTCGGTGCTGATACGCGACTACGGAGTGATCATGGGTGTGACGCTCTTTTACGCAGCGATTATTGCCTTCATGAACCTCGTCGTGGACCTGTGCTACGCCGTCGCCGACCCAAGAATCAGGCTCTAGGCAGGAGAACATCATGGCCAGCGAAACCATCCTCCAGCCATTCGACTTCACCAAGGAATACATTCCTTCAAAACAACGCGGCCTCTGGGAAATGGCGCTCCGCCGGCTGATCCGCAACCGCCTGGCGTTCGCCTCGGCAGTCATTCTGATCGTTGTGACCGTGGTCGCTATCGTCGCTCAATTCGTCCCGGCAGTTGAACGGCACAGCGCCACCGAACAGCAGTACCTGATCGTGAACCAGGGACCGAGCTCTGAGTACTGGTTCGGCACCGATATCCTGGGCCGCGACATGTGGGCCCGGCTGCTCTACGGAACGCTGTTCTCGCTGAAGATCGGTATCGGGACACAAATCATCGTCCTCATCGTTGGAATTATCGTCGGGATGAGCGCGGCCCTTGGGGGCAAGAAAACCGACACTGCTTTGACGTGGGTCACTGACCTCGCCTACGCGTTCCCGGACCTGCTCGCGATTATCCTTCTCCGCCAGGTGTTATTCGGACGTGACTGGCCAATTATCGGCACGGGCGACCCCCAGATTCCCGGGTTCCCGTCGGCGATCATTGGCACCATCCTCGCAATCTCACTCGTCAGCTGGGTGACCATCGCCCGATTGATCCGCGGTCAGATGCTGTCGATCAAAGAGCAGGACTACGTCCTTGCGGCGCGGTCAATCGGCGCGAGTCCATGGCGAATCGTCCGCGGCCACATGCTGCCGAACACGCTGAGCACGGTCATCGTGGCGGTCACGTTTGGCATCCCGCTGGCAATCTTCGCGGAAGGCGCCCTCGGCTTCATCGGACTCGGCGTGCCGTCGCCATACACGAGCCTCGGCGCCCTCATGGGGGACGGATATTCGAACCTCTACGTGAACAACTGGCTCGTGATTTGGCCGGCGATCATGGTCGCGGTGCTCATGCTCTGCTTCACGTTCCTCGGTGATGGCCTCCGTGACGCCCTGGACCCGCGCACGCGCAAATAGCCGTCGCAGCCGGTACTTCGTTTGGCGCGGAAACGAGGCTGCTGGTAGGATCGGAAGAGGTCAGCGGGGCTGTAGCTCAATCGGGAGAGCGCAACACTGGCAGTGTTGAGGTAGAGGGTTCGAATCCCTCCAGCTCCACCAAAAGTCCGCATGTGTGTGCAACCGCTAAAGCGCACCCGTTGGGGTCGCCTCCAGTCGTTTTGGCGAACCGCGGCGCCCCGCGAGGTCTCCATTACCCTCGCCGCCTCGGCCTACTCCCGCTCTAGTTCAGCGTTGGTCAATCGAGGGCGCCGGGCACTTCCCTTCCCGCGATCACGCCCGCCTCTCCGAGTGCTTTGATTTCCGCACTTGCGAAGCCAGCTTCGAGGAGGATCTCGGCTGTGTGATCGCCGGGGCTACCGGGAGCATTGCGACGCACCGAAGCTGGCGTCTTCGAAAACAGCGCGACCGGGCCTTGCGTAGCGACTTTCCCCCAGGCCGGGTGGTCGATCTCGTTCACGTAGCCGTTGGCGATAGCCTGTGGGTCATGCCGGATGGCCGAGTAGTCCTGGATCACCGTACACGGAACGTCCGCCGCTTTGAGCCGCTCAATCCACTCGGCGCTTTCTCGCTGGATGACCTGGCTATCGATGAGCTCCACCATTGCGCCTATGTTCGCCCCCCGCGCTTCCGGGGTGCTGTAGCGCGGATCCGTTGCCATCCATTCGATATCAAGCCCGGCAGCGAGTTTTGGAAAGTGTCGCGCCTCCAAGAATCCGAATGCTATCCAGCGTCCGTCGAGGCAAAGCGCGCGGTGGCTCAGCACTCCCGAAGACTTCCCGGGCCGAGCAAAGGGATGCTCCGTCCACGCCCTTGACACGTGGATGCCCTGGATCGCGATTTGGGAACCGTAAAGCGAGACATCGACTTTTTGGCCCTCGCCGGTCCGCAGTCGGTGGACGAGCGCGCCAAGGACGGCATAGGCAAGCATCGTGCCGCCGATCTGGTCGGCCATTCCGGGCTGGATGCCGTGTGGCGTCTCTCCATCGGAAGTCGTGTAGGCCATGATGCCCCCGGCGGCCTGTGCGATGGTGTCGTATCCGGGGTCCGACGCGCGTGGGCCGTTTGGCCCGAACATGCTCCCCGAAGCGTAGACGAGGCCGGGATTCAGAGAACTCAGCCGCTCAAAGCCCAGCCCAAGCCGATCCATCGTGCCGGGGCGAAAATTCTCGGCCAGCACATCCACCGTTGCCACCAGCCGGTCGACGAGATCAAGCGCACCCGGTTTCTGAAGGTCGAGACAAATGCTTCGCTTGTTCCGGTTGAGCGATTCGAAGTACGACGAGTAGCCACCAACGTGGCGTCCC